>JANOKO010001204.1:0-7355 GCA_031419335.1 Planctomycetota bacterium | reverse complement strand
CAAAAAGCCCGCATGCGTCCCTGTATACACGACCCCATCGTGCCCAATGGGACGCGGCACCGTGACACTCGCGGGCAAGGCACTCGGCGGACTGAACCGCGAGACGATCCCGCCCATATTCGGAAAGTCACGACGGTTCCGGGCATTCCGCGGCACAGCCAGCGTGTTATTCACTTTCCCGGTCAGAGTGTGATAGACACCGACTTCGTGTGAATTGCTCTCGTGAGTAAAGGACCGAACCACACACATCTTGTCGGCGTGCTTGGCCATCAGAGGGAGATGCTCGGTGAACTGAATCCCCGGGACGTTCGTAGAGATTGGAGCAAAGGGACTACGCACCCCGTCCGGAGCATTCGGCTTTGGATCCCACATATCCATCTGCGGTGGGCCGCCCCAGAGATAGATCAGGATGCACGACTTCGCGGTGCCCTGCCCTACCAGCGGGTGGGAGGCGCGCAGCGTGTCCGCCTTCAGTAACCCTGGCAGCGTCACGGCCCCGAGTCCGACCTGCCCCAACCGAAGGAGTGCGTCACGTCGATGCAGCATCGGAATTCCCCTCGGATTAATGACACCCAGGAAGTATCAATCCCCAGTGATGCATATCGTATCGGCGGGGGGGACGCATGGCGAGGGATTGTGAGTTCGACCCAGTTTCGAACCCAACGGCCAAAATCATTCCCACAGATCAACAAGCAGTCGTGCGTCGATGACGACGACCTCGTGCCACGTAGATCAACCCTCCTCCGGAAGCCTGGAACACTCAGGGAAACAGTTCCACCGGACCACGATTGATGGGAGGATCGGAGCTGTGCTGTTTCAGTGGAAGTACCACCACAGACTGATGCGAATTCAACGCTGGGGAGTGACTGCGGCCAAGCCAGATTCGTGAGGGTGAATGTGCCACGGTTTGGACGTTGACTCTCGCCGCTTCCGTGGAGCCCACTCTGGCTTCTCGGGGGGGATGTCCAAGGCTTGTCGTCTTCCGTCGTGGCACGAGATCGATTCCAAAGAATGGCATCGGCGAGTTACTGTTCATCTGAAAGTGCGAACGGCCAAATTCACACCCGCTGCTTGTGGCACACACGAGCAGCGCGGTGAGCCATCGCGTCGCCCGCCAGTGGGCAGGCGACAGCGTGCGCACGTGTTGGACATCCGGGGACTGACGCCCGCTGGCTCGTCGATGTTGATGGGGCATGGCCAACTCCGGGTCTCACAATCTGGGGCCGCTCTACGCGGCCTCGCGACGCGCTGGTGCCTGGAACAAACGCTGATACAGCGGACTGGTGACGAGCAGTTGCGAGTGCGTGCCATCAGCCACAATTTGGCCATGATCCATCACCACAACGCGAGTCACAAAGTCCAGCAGACTGTGTGACATCGAATGCGTGATGAGCAGCACAGTGCGGCCCTTCACGAATTCTTTGAGTGTCTGATGAATCAAGGTTTCGCTCTCCGCGTCTGCCGCAGAGGTCGCCTCATCCAGGATCAGTATGGCCGGGTCTCGAAGGATCGCGCGGGCCAGCGCCACACGTTGCCGCTGCCCGCCTGACAAGGATTTCCCCTTGTCACCCAACTGGGTATCGTAGCCCTGTGGCAACTGCTTCAAGATGGGGGCCAGGTGTGCCTTTTCGGCCACGGCGTCGAGTGTCGGCTGATCGATCTTGCGACTGCCGTATGTGATATTGTCGCGCAGGGTCATGTCAAACAGGATCGTTTCCTGAGTGACGAGTCCGATCTGATCGCGCAGATCGGTAATGCAAGCCTGCTGAATCGGCACGCCATCAATCAGGATGTCGCCGACTTGAGGGTCAAAGAAGCGTGGCAACAACTGGACCAGTGTCGACTTGCCGCAGCCGTTTTGCCCGACGATCGCGACGACTTCGCCAGCTTGGATCTTAAGATTGAGACCATCCAGGACAGGGCCTCGCGATTCGGCCTTGCCGCGCGGAGCATAACGAAAGGTCAGGTTGCGGAACTCTATCGACTTGGCGTGCCTTGGCAGCGGAACTGCATCGGGGAGCTGGCGAATCAGCGGTTTGGTATCCAGCATCTCCAAAATGCGTTCGAAGGCCGTCATGGACCGTCGCAGCCTGGAGATCGAGGCATTCATCTTGCGGCACGGGTCGAGCATCCCTGCCAGCAACGCATACAACACTCCCAGTTGCTCCACCGATAAAGGCTGTTCGGCAAGTTGGATTCCATAGATCGAGGTCTTATGCCGCAGCACGAGATACGCCCCAGGCAGGAGCGCGACAAAGAGCGAAAGAACTCCCAGCAATTCCATGGTGGGCTTGGCAAAAGCGTCGATACGAACCACCCGCAGCGCCTTGCTGTAGTAGTGCTCGTACTCATCTTCATAGAGTTTACGGTGCTTGTGCGCTGTGCCGAACGCGATGACCGCCTTCATCCCATCGAACGACTCTTCCAGAATCCGGTAGATGCGCGTCATGCTTTCCATCATCCGGCGGCTGGCCCGCTTGAGCAGCTTGCTCAAGTACGCAAACACGAGTCCAATGAGGGGCAGCACCAGCAAGGAGAGCAGGGTCAGTCGCCAGTTAATCCAGAATGCGATGCCAGCACAGGCGATGCACTTGAGTGGTTCACGAATGAACCGACCGCCCACGACGCTCAATCCTTGCGACAGCAACTCTGTGTCATAGGTGAACCGCGACATCAGCCCGGCGGTTCCCTCGTGGGCAAATGTCTGATAGTCGAGCTGGAGCATTTTTCGAAAGAGTTGCTTACGCACCCCGGCCACTGCCGACTCTGCGCATTCTCCCACGAGGACATCCTGCCAAAACGTGAACGCCCCCTTGATGAATGTCGAGACGACCACCACGAGGATGATGAACAGAAATGTGCGGTATTCCGTGGATGGAAACCAGCGGGAATGCAACACCGGTTGCAACTGCAGCATCCACCATTCTTGACGGACCGCCCGGTCCAGTTTTTCCTGACGAAGAGTCAATGACACCGCAGCGGCGCTGAAGCGCTGGGAGTCTTTCGGTTCGTGAGCTGCCTGGAGTGCTTTCAACTGGGACTGGATTCGCAACACCTCGGCTTGCTCACTGAGCTGCGTCTCGCGGACCAGAGCGATCTCTTCGGCGACGTAGGATTGCAGCGTATTTTCTTTGAGGAGTACCTGCATCACCGGGAAGACAATGGTCAAATTCCCGCCCCAGAGGATGGCGACAATCAAACCAAAGACGCCCGACAACACGAACTTCCGCCGGTTGGGCCAGATGAACGGAATCAGCCTCTTTAAATCACGCACGAGAATCCATTCCCTGAGCGGTCACATCCTGGTGAAGAACCCCCACCCTAGAGCGGGTGCCCCAGACTGAGCAGGAGTCTGACGCGGACTAGACCACGCTCGGGCGGAGGGGTCAAGAGCGAGTTGTACATCCGCCACTTGCCGGGTTGCCAGTGGGGGTGATCCGCAAATGCACACAGCGGCCCACGCCAGTGAGCCGCTGTGATAAAACCAGATGGCGCAGTGTGCCGAATGCGGCCACAGTCACGCCTACTTCTTGCCCTTGGCGTCTTTGCCCTTCTTGTCCTTGGCATCACCCTCTTCGGCTGTCTTCTTCTTTTTCTTGCCAGTCGTCACTTTGACAATGCGCAGCTTCGGCAGGCCGAACGGCTCGCGGCCCTCCGGCCACTTTTCCGCTTCCTTCATCTTGGCGATGCGTTCATAGCGGGACAGAACATTTCGAGAACGGGCGAGTCGGCTACCGCCCCGCAGGCTTTGATCGATGCTCACGACATCCACTCCAACGTGGTCTGGGCATCGGCATGTGCCGACGCAAACGAAATCAGGAAAACGAGTTACGACATCGGCATTCCATGCCAACTGCAATCCCTCATTCCCCTCGGTTCAGGGAAGCGAGGTAGGATAACACAGCGCAGGCTGCGGTTCAACTGGGATGAATCGGAGTTTTCTGGAGGGGTACGCATGACAACCGTCGACCGCTTGCCGGGGAATCTCAGCGTAGCTTATCGGTCGCGATCCACTCCAAGGGCTGTTCGCCCGTCGGATCAATCTTCGCGACTTGCGCGCCAGAGGCCATGACAACCAACATGGTCCCCCCCACAGCGAGGCGGGGGTTGCGAACAACGCTGCCGAGTTCATAGACCCGAGGTGGCTTTCCGCGTTGCAGTACCGTGAATTTGGGGCTCATCGCACTCTTTGGGGGGGATTTCGGATTGTCTGACGGCATCTGGATTTACGGAGGCATGGCTCCGATGTCCCATGTGCCAGTCCTGAAAGAGGCCCCTGCCCGAGAGCCTTGGCCAGGGGCTGACACGCCCTTGGGAGAAAACTGATCCGCCAGACTTCCGAAGGAGTGCAGTCGCCATTCTACGCAGAATCCCTGCCCTCGGCCCCAACGGGGCCTGACTCGATAGCCCAGGGCGAGCAGCCCTGGGAACTCGCATGCCCAATGGACTCCCCAAGGCCCAACGGGCCGCGACCCGACTTCGCACGTCAGCCGACGCGCTGGCCGAAGACATTCGTTCACCCAGCGTCCGGAAGGAGCGAGTGGCGGCTCGTTGGGCCTTGATTGGTAAGAGGGCCATGCGTTCCCAGGGCTGCGGCCCCGGGCTTTCGAGTTGAGCCCCGTTGGGGCAAAGAGAGTGATGGCTGCGATGGTTCCTGCCGTAGAATGGCGACTGCACTTCTTCGGAAGTCTGGCGGTACGCGAAATCTGGTCGCTCGCCCTTGGCGCAGCGGAGGCCAGGATATTCCTGGGCCGGTTGCTTCCCGGCAGAGCCTGCCTCCGCTTCTCCCGGCAGGGGTATTGCAGCCGATCGAGCGATCGCCCTGTAAGTCTGGGAAACCGGAGTCATGCCTTGAAAATCCACCCCCGCTACGGGGCAACCCTAAAAAAGTGCGATGATCCCAAAACTCTCTGTCCTCTGGGGTGACAGACGCTGCGATCTACCACATACTCGTGGTGTCTCTTGTGTAGAGTCAGGATTGGAGTTCAGTCAAAAAGTGGGGCTGTGGCTGGCTAACTTGGCTGACTTGCTTGAAAACCAATTCTGAACCTGTTCGAGTGACCCTCGATTTCTCCTCAGGAGGTCCGTCTTGATCGAGTTCCGCAGCTTTCGCAATTCCGATCCACCAGGGATCTGGAAGCTCTGGAGCGAGGGGCAGATGGGGCGTGGAGCCGCCCTGCCCCGTTCGATGGATGCGTTTGAAGAACTGAACTATGGGCAGCCCTACTTTGATCCGATGGGCTTAGTTGTCGCTCTGGATGGGCCTCGACTCGTGGGGATGGTCCATGCGGGCTTGGCTGCGACCGAGGATCGCTCTCAACTCGACCGGACGACCGGGGTGATCTGTGCGGTTCTTGTCCATCCCGAATATCGCCGGAATGGAATTGGGACCGAACTGTTGGCACGGGCGGAGGCGTACCTGCGTGGGGAGTCCGTCACGCGGATTCTGGCGGGGCCAGCGCGGGGGCTCGATCCGTTCTACTTTGGGCTGTACGGAGGGTGTCGTCCCTCGGGATTTCTGCTGTCCGATCCCGCCGCCCAGCCGTTTCTTCAGAGGCTTGGGTATGGAGAGTTCGAGAGGCACGGGGTGTTTCAGCGTGACCTGACGATCCCGCGCGACCCGACTGGAATGCGGAGTGTGACGATTCGACGGCAGACGGAACTGGTGACACTCGACTCACCCGAAACACCGAACTGGTGGTGGTTCACTCATCTGGGGCGGACCGACTCCATCCGCTACTGTTTGAATCTGAAGCGCACAGGAGAGTCGATCGCCAGTGTAAGTGTCACTCCACTGGACCATTATGCGGATGCTTGGAATGACCGCTCGGTGGGGATTGTTGATATGCGAGTGGCCGATGCCTTTCGCGGACAGGGGTACGGCCAGACTCTGCTCATTGAGGTTGTCAGAAGCCTGCGACAGGACCACCTCCAGCGGGCTGAGGTCCATGCCCCGGAAAGCAGTCCGATGGCAATCCGGGCTTTGATCGCTGCTGGCTTCATGCGCATCGATACCGGAATCGTCTACCAAAAAACCGAAACCCGCCCCGGCAGCTCTCGGTCTGAGGATGCCACCGGGTCGGGGGTTTGATTCGCTGGGGGGAGCGACCCTCCCCCTGTGACATGGCTGCCAGTGAACTATTGGCTGTCTTGCGGTTCGTGGTCGTGACGCTCGCGCTGAATCGCTTGATAGACTTCCTCACGGTGGATGGACACATCCTTGGGTGCTTCGATGCCCAATCGGACTTTATCTCCCTGGATGGCAACCACCATCAGTGTGATCGAGTCACCGATGATGATTTTTTCATCCTGCTTGCGGCTAAGCACCAACATGTCCTGAATCCTCGCGGAGCCTCATGCGTCTGTCCGTACACTCCAGTGAGTTCGGACTTCTCACGAACTCTAGGTCACGTTGCCACCCCAGAATGAGACAAGTGTGCAGACTCAGCGGTCAATTGCACGGAGACGACAGTAGTGCCGAACACACACAGCCAGAACAGCGATGCACATCGGGCACAAGTTGCCAATCATCCCATACAATCCGGTGAAGCTCAGCATGCCGATGCTGACGGCAACTCCGGCAGCTCCCCCCCGCCCTGGTACGTACATGGACTGAAATTTGAATGCACGCAATGTGGGGACTGCTGCACCGGATCCCCGGGTGCCGTGTGGGTGACAGATGAGGAACTGACGGCCATCGCAAACCATCTGGGAAAAACATCGGGAGAAGTGCGATTGCTCTATACAAAGCAGATGAGTGGACGCTGGAGCCTGCGAGACTACCCCAATGGGGATTGCGTGTTCCTCGACCCACACTCGAGAGGGTGCCGAGTCTATTCGGCTCGACCGATACAATGTCGAACTTGGCCTTTTTGGCCATCCAATATTGAATCAACCGATTCTTGGAAAAGGACTTGCGACCGCTGTCCTGGTTCCGGAACGGGGATGCTCTACTCCCTTGACATCATTCAGTCACAAGCAGCAGCTTGCGAGATCTAGAACGCATCAAGCCGTTTCCATTGCGGTGGGAAGGTGGCAATTTGGTCCGATTAGGAAACCTTTGGCGATTTTTCCAGTTTTGCTGATCCTGCCGATGAAGGCCGTCCGATACTGAGTTTGGCTCGGATTGTTTCGTTGGAGAGTGCGTTCGTAGGCACTCTCTCACGAACACCGGAACTCCCCACACACCCGCATCTTGACACTAACTCGAAGTTGGCAATACACTTGGGGCATGAGTCCCAGTCCCTGGGACGACAAGTGTGTGACTGGTTCGAGCGGTTCGGCTGCGGGAGAACGTCGTCGTGACGAAGAAAGAGATTGTCAAAACGATTTCCGAAGAGTGCGGCCTGACGCAA
>JANOKO010001203.1:0-6725 GCA_031419335.1 Planctomycetota bacterium | reverse complement strand
CGTGGCCACGATCACCCTTTATGCGCCGCTGTTGTACTTGGCCTCCAAGCCGTTGCCAACCGTTCAATCTCAGGCAGTGTCCGGAGAGCCTGCCGAGGCGTTTCTCGCGTTGCCCAAGGAACCGCTCTCACTGAACATGAGCCTTCTCGATTTCAAATGGTCTCCATCTCCCAAGATGATTTCCGATGTACCCGATTGGATGTTTAAGCACACTGTCACAAAGGGATTCCCATTCCTGCTGGGTTGCTGGCTCATGGCGGCGGGCATCGCTATCTATGGATTCTTTTGGTCGGCCTACATGGAGAGTACGCGACCGGAGCCACGAGACTCCGTTCGTTCTTTGTATGTCGGGAAACATCTGAGCGCTGGATTTAGAGAACTGTTCTGTGTCTTGATCATGTGGTTTTTCACAGTTCCTTGTTTATACATGTTGTCATACTTCTTGGGGCCGGATGACAAGATATGGCGAGCAATTGTCATGGCCATGGGGGCCGCGCTGGTGCCTCTGATTGTAACCAGAAACTTTGATGCCATCGTTAGCAAGATCTGGCCCCCACTCGATGTGATCCTGGATGTCGACAACTACCTTCGCACGCGTCCGAAAAACCACAATCCCAAGTCCCGCATCGCCGCCCGTTATGTGTCCCTGCTCCGATTTGTCGCAGCTCAAGGGTACGACAAGGTACTCTTCGTCGCCCATAGCCAGGGGACCGTCATCACCGCCGACTTGTTGCGGTTCCTGCGTCGGCATTCGGACCCCGCCTTGCAATCTTTGGGTCTGCATAATAAGTATGCCACCATGACCGAACCGCATGCGTTTCCCCACATGCACCTCTTCACGATGGGCTGCCCGTTGCGACAGCTTTATGGATGGCGATTTCCCCATCTCTATCAGTGGAGTCGCCACGAGGGTGTGAAGGAGGGGGCGGCTGGACCGGCCAATCCCACGGTCATTGGCCCGCAATGCAAACCCGATCCGCGCGAGCTGGGAGTTGCGACCTGGACGAACGCCTACGCCAGCGGGGATTACGTGGGTCGGCACATTTGGAGAGACGATGACCTCGGAGACCCCAATTACAACTCAGAGTCCCTTTTCGCTCCGTGGAAAGGCCCTGAAGGGACGGTTGTCATGGAATCTCGCGACAGCACCGGAGATAACTTCACCCGTCGAGAGATTTGCTACGGCGTCGGGGCGCACGTCAACTACTTCCACGACAACGCCAAAGAGATCTCGCAGTTGATCAGTGAAATCTTGAAGTGACCCCTCGTAGTCAGCCCCGTTTTTCTTGCAAGATCGGGTTCGGTTTCGTCCAAGCCAAATGCTCGGTCACGGCGAATACTTGCCGGGAGAGCGCCGGGTGCCATTGACGGTCGCTTTGGGCAGCCAGTGTTTTCGGCGATTCACTGCGTGGCACACTGGCGAATCAAAGCCCTCGCCAGTGGACACGACGGATGAGGATGTCCGTCGTACTTATGATACGTCCTTCCAACTGCGGCTCGACGCTCTCGCCAGAACGGCGTCGCACACCTTTTGGGTCTCCAGCGCATCGCGGAAGGTGGCGGTCAAACAACGACTGACCGTGGTGATTAGGATTGTTGAGCCCGGTTGAAAATGGTGGCGGGGCCCGGGGGGAAATGGCGGCGCGGGGTGTCGAGGGATTGAAAGGTGGTTCATCCGACTATTTGGGGGGTTGACCCGTTACCAGGTGGATTTTCAAAGGCATCTCTCCGATGTCCAATGGTTGCAAGGGGATATCTCGATCTGCTGCAATGCCCCTGCCAGGAGAAGCGGAGGCAGGCTCTGCTGGGAAGCAACCTGTCAAGGAATATCCTGGTCTCCGATGCGCCGATGGCGTGTCACCCCTGCCGAGGTTCTCGGCCAGGGCCCTCTGGGAGTCCCAGAACAGGCCGCCTTGGAGCCATGCCTCCGTAAATCCATATGCCGTCAGGCATTTCGAAATCCCCCCAAATAGTCGGATGAACCCGAAAATGCTCCGCGTTTATCAATGTCCCTTGGCGAGGGACTCACGGCGATTTGCCGTAAGTCCTTTCGCCACTTGGAGTGCCCACGACAGGACTTGAACCTGTACGAGTGTTACCTCACTAGGCCCTCAACCTAGCGCGTCTGCCAATTCCGCCACGTGGGCAACGGGAAGGGGAAGGAGGGTATCACTGGGGGCAGGAATTTTCAATCCGGGCGAGTGTCGGAAACATGGTATCTTTCAGTGAGCTGTGGGCAACGCTGATTGCTCGGCTGGATGGGACAGGGACGGGGCTGTTTTTGAACCCCGTCGCGGCCTATATGAGACGCTTGAGTGAGCGCGAGGGGGGCCGTACGACGGCTGTGTCTAAATCTCCATCCGGCTCACGTTGGCTGAGTGCCAGAATGTCTCATTCATCGCCGCGTCGAGGAGAGGCTACAACTTTCGCCCAAGGGGATCGTTCGGCCTCAAAACTCACTCGCGATGGGGACAATGGGTGGGTGAATTCGAGCTTCCAGGCCAGCAAATTCAGGGGTGAGGCGTCGAGAGAGACCGTTTGGATGTCTCCCAGAATCTTGCCGGGAAGGTACGTGGGATCGTCTATGATCGGATGGCCGATTTCCCAAAGGTGGATGCGGATCTGGTTTGTGCGACCAGTCAGCGGAGTCACTTCCAACAGAGCTGTGCCATCGTGGCTGCGTTCGAGGACGCGAAACTCCGTCGAGGCCGGTTTGCCGTGTTCCCAGTCGACGCGGTACGAGCCGAGTTCGCCGACCTCGTCGCTGATTGGAGCGTCCGAGCGGAACTCATCTAGAGTCGGGTGGCCTTGCACGCGGGCCAGATACCGCTTCTCGACCTTCCCCCGCTCAAACTGCGATTGCAGCTTCTGCGCGAAGTGTCGTGTGCGGGCGAAGAGCACAATGCCACTCGTGTTGGCGTCGAGGCGATGCACCGGGCGGGGGTTGTAGGGGTAGTAGACCTCGGCCAGGATCGAGGTCAGTGTGTTGCGGTTGAATCGGCCACAGGGGTGCATTGGTAGCGGGGCCGGTTTGTGGACGACGATGATTGCTTCGTCCTCGTAGAGGATGCGGATGTCGCCGTTCACGTCCGGCTCGCTGGCCGCCCGATGGACGTGCAGATACCGATCGCCACCACGCACGATCTGGTCGGCTGCGACGGGGATGGGGTCGGGGCCTTCCATACCTTCGGGGACGATGCGTTTGAGCAGTCGACCTTCCGCACAGGTCTTGAGCCACTCCTCGCGTGAGATGTGCCCGAGAATCCCGCACAGGCATTCAATGAGCGGCTGTCCGTCATAGGCTGCGGGGATGTTGAACGGACGCTCGTTCTCCGTGATGCGGCTGCCGGGGAGCGGATGCGTGGCCTCTGCGATGGCGGCGTGGCGATCGGCAATGCGGCGGGCTTGCTGCTCCTCGGTGGTGACGTAGCAGTAGGGGCACGACTTCAAGAGAACGTAGCGCGGGTCGGCCTGGTCCTCGGCATTGAGCGGCGATTGGCAGGCGTAGCACTGCACGCTCTCGGACTCGTCCAGGCCGGGGTTGAGGCCCACTCGATCGTCGAACACGAAGCACTCGCCGTCGTAGTGAGCGGCCCCGCACTCCTCAAAGTATTTGAGGATGCCGCCCTCCAATTGGTAGATATTCTCGAACCCCTGCATCTCCATGAACGGGCCCGCCTTCTCGCAGCGGATGCCCCCGGTGCAGAACATCACAATCGGCTGCTGCTTGAGTGCTTCTGGCAATTGGGCGACAGCAGCGGGGAATTCGCGGAACTGGCCGATGCCGACGGTGCGGGCGTTGCGGAACGTGCCGAGTTTCACCTCGTAGTCGTTGCGCGTGTCGAGCAGCGTGACTGGGCGTCCCTCGTCGAGCCAGCGCTGAAGTTCCTTGGGGGCCAGCTTGGGCGAAGGCTTGCCGACTGGGTCAACGCCCTCAATGCCGAAGCTGATGATCTCCTTCTTAATCTTCACCAGCATGCGGCGGAATGGTTGGGTGTCGCTCTCGCTGAACTTGGCGGGGAGCCCTTCCAACCCCGGAATCGATCGCAACTCCGCCAAAAGCTGATCGACATGGGAGCGAGCGCCCGCAACAAAGAGGTTGATCCCTTCCGTACTCAGCAGGATCGTGCCGCGCAGGCCCCAATCCTTGCACTGAGCCGTCAGCCGCTCGCGGAGAGACTTGAGGTCCGTGAGGGCTGCGAACTTGTAGGCGGCGATGTTGGAGACGGTGGACATGGTCGGGCAGCGTAGCAGAGATGAATCGTCAGTGTCTTGATTCTCCCCGCAAGACCTCGCAGAGGCAACGGTCTCTCAAAGAGTGGTGGGAACACTCGGGTGGGGATCCTCGCAGACACATTCTGGTAGCGCTCTGACCACCAATGGACTGCGGACACGCTTACGGCCTCCACTCCTCCCCGATCCGCTCCAACAACGCTTCCACCAGCAGCGGGTGCAGACCGAGCGGGGGGCAGAGTTGAAACCGCACGCCGGGGTAGTGGGCGGTGAACTCGGTTTGGAACCCTGTCAGGTCTTCTGCAATGTGCGTTCCCGCAGAGAGGAAGAACGGCGACATCCGCACGAGTGTGGCCCCGCGCTGGACGCAGCGGGCGGCTCCTTGTGGGATCGTCGGCTCGGCCAGTTCGAGGTAGGCGATCTCGACGATCTCCTCCGGTCGGCGAGCGCGGACCAACTCGGCGAGCGCCACCAAGTCGGCGTTGGCGACGGCGCGACGGCTGCCGTGAGCGATGAGCAGAATTGCTGAGGGCATCGGTTGTTCCGTAGACTGGTGTCTGTCGGCGATTTCTCAGAAATCGCCGAATAGACACACAATGTGCCCGTTGACGCTTGACAGAGTGCTGTTAGGTCGGAGCAGAAAGGGCCAGAAGTTGGCCATTTTATTGCGTGATCGAGTCGTACCAGCGATTTCGGAGAAATCGCCGACAATGAACTCACACCGGTCGATCAGGAGTTCCCCATGCCGTCTGTTGATCGCCCGTCCTCGTCGTCCGCTCCGCTGCCGGAGCGGATTGGAGACTACAAGATCGAGCGGAAGCTCGGCCAGGGGGGCATGGGGACGGTCTACCTCGGGAAGCACGAGCAGACCGGACAGCTCGTGGCGATCAAGGTACTCCCCGCCAGCATGGCTCGCGAGGAGGGGTTCGTGGCCCGCTTCGCCCGCGAGATCGAGGCCATGCAGCGTGTGACCGGCGAGAACGTGGTCCAGATGTATGACAGCGGGGAGTGGGAGGGCACCTACTACTATACGATGGAATTCGTGGATGGCGAGACCGTCACCGACCGGATCATGCGGGAGAAACGCATCGGTTGGCGCGAGGTGATCGAGATCGCCAGCCAGATCTGCAAGGCCCTCAAAGCCGCTCACAACACCGGGATCGTACATCGCGACCTCAAGCCGTCGAACCTGCTGCTCGACAAGCATGGCCTCTGCAAGCTAACCGACTTTGGAGTGGCCCACATTTTCGCCGGGGATCAACTCACAGCCACCGGCGGCGTGATTGGCACGGTCGAGTACATGTCTCCCGAGCAAGCCCAAGGCCGCCGTGTCGACAAGCGGAGCGACATCTACTCGCTCGGGGCGGTGATGTATGTGATGCTCACCGGTCGCCCGCCGTTCACCGGGAAGTCGGCCCTCGACATTGCCCAGAAGCACAAATACGGACAGTTCGACAGTCCCCGCCGCATTGTCCCCGACCTGCCGCACTGGCTGGATGAGGTGGTCTGCAAGTGCCTCGAAAAGAATCCCGACAATCGCTATCCCGATGCGTATGTCCTTCAACTGCGGTTGCAGGAGATCCCAAAAAAGGTCGAACTGACGCAGAACTCGGGGACGTTCGAGTTCGAGAATGTTGACGGGAATGACGAGACCCTGGCTGCAAATGGCCAGAACGCTGACCCCGAGGCCGCCGGCGTGGCGATGCGGGAGTTGATGAAGGCCCACGTCGAGAAGACCAACACGCAGACACCGCTCGAACGAGTGCTGGACAGCACCTGGTTCCTGGTCGTGGCCCTGGCGGCGATCATTGGTGGGGGAGTCTATTGGTGGAACCATCGCCTGCCGACGCCGGAGACGCTCTTCGAACAAGGACGGGCTCTCATGGCCAATGAGCCGGGACCGGACTGGGACCGTGCAAAGCGAGAGATGTTTGATCCCCTGCTGGAACGGGACGCCAAGAAGTGGGGAGTACAGGTCGAGCCCTTCCTCGACCAAATCCGCCTGTATGAACTTCGTAAGTCGCTGCTCGGACGACGCGGGACATGGTCCACGAGAGACGCCGAATCCGATGGCGAACGCCTGCTCCAGAAAGCCGTCCAGTTGCGGAGCCTGGGGCAGACGGCCGAGGCCAAGCAGGTGCTGCTCGGGCTGTCGCAGCTGACGGAGGGGGACCCGACAGCCGACGACCTCCATGCCCTCGCCAAGGATTTACTAAGCGAACTCAACGACAAGAGCATCAGCGAAGAGGCTTACAGCCTGGTGAAGCGTTCGCTGGAGCGCGCCACCGCCTTGCACAAGGATGGTAAGTCCGAACAGGCCCGACCCGATGGCAGAGCGTCGTGGACCTGTACTCTTACGATCCGGATGCGGCTACGTTCGTGGAACAGGCCCGTAAGGGGCTGGCTCGCTAGGGCATTCCACGATTCGGTGCGAGTTTTCGTAGCCTGGACCCCTAGGTCCGGGCGGTACGGACGTGGGCGTCCGTACTACA
>JANOKO010001202.1:0-1384 GCA_031419335.1 Planctomycetota bacterium | reverse complement strand
CGATGGGCCAGCCTCCAGGGAGTTTGCTGAATCGTGCGGAGTTGATATTGCGGGCGATGCCTGCCGACGCGGTGGAGAGTTACTGTCGACGCTACGAATCGCTGGCGGCTCAGCGACTCACTCAAGCTCGCAGAAGTGGCGACCTGGCAGAACTGCTGGCGATCGTCCGGATCTATCCGCTGACACTCGCTGCAGCTGAGGCCACTGAGTTGGCCGGCGAATGTGCCTTCGATCAAGGCGAGACGGCGCTGGCGGCTCGGTTGTGGGAGCGGCTGCTTCCTGCCACTCCAGCTGGCCCCGAGCGAACCATTCGGTTAATCCTCATCGCCCGCGCGTGGACGCTCGCTGGTCAGCCCGATCAAGCGGTCGAGTACGTTCGCGAACTGAGCCCATTGGCCAAGACCTCGCCAATTGAGTTCGACGGCAAGCTGTTGACTCCTCCGGAGACGGGGGATGCCGCTTGGCTGAATAAAGTGTTCGGTCCCGTCGTGCCACTGGTGCCCCATCGATTCGACGACTGGCGCATGGGGGGCGGACACCCCCGCCGCTGGGGGGATGGCCCCCTGGTGTCGCCACTCCAACGCGGCAGTTGGGCGTATCCCCTGATTGACACTTATGATGTGTATGACCTGGGGCGCGACGAGAAGTTCCTCTCGATCCTCAAGTCACTGGAGAGCAGGTATCTTCGGAGTAAGCCGGGAGAAGTCGCCAAAATGACACCGCTGGTGGTTGGCTCTCCACTGGTGGACGGGGAAACCGTGCTGGTGCAGGGGATCGGGTCTGTTAAAGCTCTGGATGCCCGTACGGGGAAAATTCGGTGGTCGGGCGTGGTTGAGGACGACACGTTTCTGTATTGGACCAGACGCCAGTATGTGGAGCCGGGCTCCAATGCCCCCCATGATCGCCATGTCGAGATGTACCTCAGTCAGCGTGCTTGGCTCAACCAGACAGGCTCATCTCTGGCGAGCGATGGTCAACACGTCTATGCGATCTCGGGTACCGGGATGACGGGGGCGGCCCAGCCCCCGAACATGTTCATGCGGAATCGGGCTCAAGCCGGTCGCTTGGAACTCACCCCACCGGGTGACAACCGGCTGCTGGCCTATGACCTGCAAACCGGACTGCTGAAGTGGGAATCGGGGGGGCCGTCTGTGGCCACCCCGCTTGATGAAGACGGCCAGCGAGTGAGTGAATCGCGTCGACTGGGCGGCGCGTTCTTTCTGGGGGCTCCCTTGGCCCTGGACGGACAGCTCTTTTCGATGGCCGAGCATCAAGGACAGATTCGCCTGTTCTCGCTCTCCCCAGAGACGGGCGGAGTGGTCTGGTCGTTGCCTTTGCTGAATCCCGCTGTCCCGATCGCTCATGACCTGTCTCGACGGATGTT
>JANOKO010001201.1:0-8534 GCA_031419335.1 Planctomycetota bacterium | reverse complement strand
GACTACTGGGACACCGAATGGAAATCGGTCGAGGAGGACTTCGCCGAGATGCAGCAACTCGGGGCGAATGTCGTCCGCGTCCATCTCCAGTTCGGGCGGTTCATGGAGAGTGAGTCGGCCCCGAACTCGCAGGCTCTGGCGAAGCTGTCCGAACTCGTGGCCCTAGCCGAGAAGACCCCGCTGTACCTCGATCTGACGGGTCTGGGCTGTTACCACAAGGCCGATGTCCCGGCGTGGTATGACGCTTTGAGCGAAGAGCAGCGCTGGGCCGCACAGGCGAACTTCTGGACCGCCATCGCGAAGACCGTCGGTCAGAGTCCGGCGGTGTTCTGCTACGACCTGATGAACGAACCGGTGTCGCCCGGTGGAAAGCGGAAGGACGGCGACTGGCTCGGCCCAGCCTTTGGCGGCAAGCACTTCGTGCAGGTGATCTCGCTGGACCAGGCCAACCGCCCGCGCCCGGAGATCGCTCTAGCCTGGACCCGGCACCTCAAGTCGGCGATCCGGAAGGTCGACTCGCAGCACCTCATCACCATTGGAATGGTCGACTGGAGCCTCGACCGACCGGGGCTGACTTCCGGGTTCGTGCCCTCAGTGGTCGGGCCGGAACTCGACTTCATCGCCGTCCACCTCTATCCCGAGACCGGCAAGCTCCAAGAGAACCTCGAAACGCTCAAGGGCTTCCAGATCGGCAAGCCGGTCGTGATCGAGGAGATTTTCCCGCTCAAAAGTTCGCCCGAGGATCTCGGTCGCTTCCTCGACGAAGCCCAACCCGCCGGAGTCATCGGGTTCTACTGGGGCCAGACAATCGACGAGTTGACCCCGCCGAAGACGATCGGCGAGGGGCTGACACGCGACTGGCTGAAACTGTTCGAGGCGAGGGTTAAGCGAGTCGGTCGCTGAGTTGGCTCTCGGACCTAAGTTCCGCTTGGATCGCATATCCCCGAAGCTCCGTTTCGCCCGCCCGCCAGACGACGTGGATGTCGGATCGCTGGATCGCTCCGCTTCACATAGCCTTCGTGTGGCAGCTAAACAGGCACCGTGTAGCAAAGGGCTTCCCCGGTTGCGTCGCTTCCACGAGTCTGCCACGATGTCGATGGTGATCGGCGATCGATCACGCGACAGAGGACTGATTCATGGTGTTCGGTGAAAACGTGACGCGGCGGGACTGGCTCGCGGCGACGGCAATGGGTTTGGCAGGGGCTGCACTCGCCTCAAAAACACAGGCGGAGACGAACGTGGCGACATCGAATTCGGGACCGTTTCGGGTCTGCTTCAACACCAGCACCATTCGGGGGCAGAAGCTCTCCGTGGATAAGCAGGTCGCCATCGCGGGTCAGGCCGGGTACGACGGGATCGAGCCGTGGATCGGCGACCTGCGGGCCTTCGTGGAAAGCGGTGGCAAGCTGACTGATCTTCGCAAGCAGCTCGACGAGGCGAACCTGCAAGTCGAGAGCGCGATCGGGTTTGCCAAGTGGATCGTCGATGACGAGACCACCCGCAAGTCGGGTCTCGAAGAGTTGAAGCGGGACATGGAGATGATCAGCACGCTGGGCGGCAAGTTCATGGCCGCCCCGCCGATCGGAGCCCACGAGACCAGCGCTCCGATCCTCGATCTGCGCGTGGTCGCTGAGCGCTATCGCGCGGCCCTCGAAGTCGGCGTGCAACAGGGCGTGACCCCCATGGCCGAGGTCTGGGGGTTCTCGAAGAACCTGTCGCGACTGGCCGAAACGGTTTCGGTGATCGTCGAAGCCGGTCATCCGTCGGCCTGCCTGCTTCCCGACTTCTACCACCTGTATCGCGGCGGCTCGTCGTTCGAGGGCTTGAATCTGCTCTCGAAGAACGCGATCCATGTGTTCCACATTAACGACTACCCCGCCCGCGAGCACACCTCACTGAACGACAGCGATCGCGTCTACCCCGGCGACGGCGATTGCCCGCTGGTCCCGATCCTCAAGGGCCTGCGAGCCAACGGCATCAGTTGTGCGCTCTCGCTGGAGCTGTTCAACAAAGATCTGTGGGCCCAAGATGCCCTGGAAGTCGCCAAGACCGGAGCCGCCAAAGTGCGGGCGATTGTCGCGAAGGCAATGGAGTAGAGGCGGTCGGGAGGGCGACGCTCCTGCTGAGCCGCGAGGCAGAGCTTGCGTCTTTTGACAGATGCGGCTCGGCAGGAGCCTCGCCCTCCCGTAACGACGCTGACGGCTCATTCCAGGACACCCCATGCCCTTCGACCAACTTAGCGACTTCTTGCAGAAGCTGACTCAGATCGGTGATCTGGTGCGGGTCAAGTCCGAGGTCGACCCGCGCCACCAGATCGCCGCTCTCACCGGCGAGGCCCGTCGCTCGGACCCGCTCGGTGGCCCGGCTGTGTTGTTTGAGTCAGTGAAGGGCAGTCGCCATCCGCTGGTCACCAATCTGCTCGGCACCACGCGCCGCGTGTTGCTGGCCCTCGGCGAGGATTCTTTAGTCACTGCCGGTCAACGTCTGGATGAGTGGCTCACCCCGCGCGTGCCGGATGCGGCGTGTGACTCGTCGAAGCTGGCCCCCGTGTGGGCCCGGCTCGCGCGGCTGGTGCCCCGGATTCAGAAGACCGCCTTCGCCCAGCAGGTGGCCCGCCTCGGTCGCGACATCAATCTCGAAGACCTGCCCATGCCGCGCAGTTTCGAGGGCGAGACCGGACGCACATTGACTTCTGCCCAGCTGTGGTTGCAGTCGCCCGAGAACGGTCAGCGCTGGGTCAGTGCCCCGATCCTGGAGGTCGCCGGGCCGCAGTCGCTGCTCGTCCACTGGACGCTGATGGATCGCGGGCCGGACATCGTCGACGAGTACCGGTCCCTCGCCAAACCGACGCCAGTCATGATCTCCCTCGGCGGTGATCCGCTGTTGCACCTGGCTGCTCAACTGCCGGGGATTCCGGATACCGATGCCTGCCAGTTGGCGGGCGTGCTGCGGGGGCAGACGCTGAATTTAGTGCGAGGTCGGACCATCGAGATCGAAGGCCCCGCCGATGCGGAGTTCCTCATTGAGGGCTACATCGACCCGCAGGAGATCGAGGCCGCGCAAGGCACGGTCGCCTCGCCGTCGGGCTTGCTGGTCGCCCGCCAGAGACTGGCCGTCGTCCGCGTCACAGCGGTCACTCATCGGTCCCAGGCGGTCATGCCAGCGGTAATACACACGGCGGGGAACTCGGAAGAGGTGGCGTGGTCCCCGCTGCTGTCGGAGTTGCTGCTCCCGGTCATGCGCCGCATCCACCCGGCGGTGCAGTCGTTCCAATTCAGTCGCGACGGACAAGGCCGCCGGATCGCGTTCGTCGGATTGCGAACCCGCTTTCCCGGACATGCCCGGCAGACGCTGCAAGGGCTGGCCAACTGGCCGCAGCTGGCCGATGTCGTGCTGCTGATTGCAGTCGATGAGGACATCGCTGTTACGGACTCCTCCACCGTCTGGCGGCAGGTGGCTGCGATGACCGACCCGGTGCAGGACTTCGTCACAGTACACGCCGTCCGGGATACCGCGCATCGAGCCTGCCGCGAGCTGTCGCGCTCGGGGACGTTACTCATCGACGCGACCCGCAAGCCCGACGCTCGGACCGGGGCATGGATCGAGTCCGCCGAACCGACCCCCGAGGCTCGCGAGGCTGCGGCGACACTGTGGGCCAACATACGCTCGGGGTCGTAGGGTGGAACAAAACCACTTTGTGGCGCCTAGTCTACCCGGCCTCAGCGTCTTCATGTGTGGCTCAGCCCCCACGGACCGGGATGGCGATCATCAACCCCGCAGTTCGGCCCCTGGTACTCTGGCGGTCCGGAACATGGCACTTCAGGCAGGCGTTTGTCAGCACAACTGGTCCAGTACGACGGGAGATGTCTCCGCCCTCTCCCTCACCCCCGAGGAAGAGAGGTGCCAGGTTCGTCGTAGTCCGTGCTGGCAGATCACTCAAAGCTGACTGCTGAAGACCAACTGCGATACGGCACTCGTCCCCGTTATTCTCCTGTATCAGTTGTCCACGTATCGACGCCTCTTGGTGTCGGCACTCGAGGGTGACACGGTTGCTTGCCCTCAGCTCATGAATCGCATCCAATACGAACGGATGCAAAGACACCGATTCGTTCCGACCCGCTCGAGGAGACCTCAGTATGGCGTACTCACCTCTCAGTCGTCGCACATTTCTTCAGACCACCGTCGCCGGTGCGGCGGCGGCGCTCGTCGCCCCAGCGGTCATCTCGGCTCAGACGCAGAAAACCGAACTGCATGTGGCCGCGATCGGGGCAAACGGGATGGGATGGTCCGATCTCTCGTCGGTCGGTTCGCATTCCAAAGTCAAGTTTGTCGGGTTCTGCGATGTCGATTCAGCGCGATTCGATCAGGTCGACAAGCACTTCCCCGGCGTGGCTCATTTCGCCGACTATCGTGAGATGATCGACAAGCTGGGGGATAAACTGGACGCGGTGATCGTCTCGACCCCGGACCATATGCACGCACCAGCTGCGATGTACGCGATGAATCGCGGTAAGCACTGCTACTGTCAGAAGCCGCTGACGCACACGGTGTGGGAGGCCCGGCAGATGCGGCTGTTGGCCGAGAAGAAGCAGTTGATTACGCAGATGGGGAATCAGATTCATTCGAACCTGGAGTACCGACTGGGGACGCGAATTCTGAAGGCTGGGGCGATCGGCAAGATCACAGCGGTCCACTCGTGGGTCGGTGTGAAGGGGCAGAACTACTACACCGGCCAAGCTCGTCCCGCTTCCGTGGAAGTGCCGAAGTCGCTCGACTGGAATCTGTGGATTGGAGCGGCTCCCGAGCGGCCCTTTGCTCCCGATGTGTATCACCCGTTCAAATGGCGGGACTGGCAGGACTTTGGCTCGGGGGCGCTGGGCGACTTCGCTTGCCACATCCTCGACCCGGTGTTCACGGCTTTGGACCTTACGGCCCCAAAGACGATTCAGTGCGATCACGAGGGGTTCAACCCCGAGCTCTGGCCCGGACCGGAGACGGTCAAGTACGTCTTCCCCGGCACGAAGTACACCGCGGGCGACACACTGCCGGTCACATGGTACGACGGCGGACGCAAGCCGCCACGCGAACTGGCCCAACTGCCGGACGGGGTTGAGTTGCCAGGTGGTGGATCGCTGTTCATCGGCGAGGGAGGCACGCTGGTTCTACCTCACGTCGGCATGCCTCAGCTGTATCCAAAAGCCAAGTTCGCTGATTTCAAGAACCCTGATGAGAAGGGCCTGAGCCACTGGCATGTGTGGGTCGACGCGGTCTTGAGCAACACCAAGACCAGCGATGGGTTTCACTACGCAGGCCCACTGACCGAGACGGTTCAACTCGGTAACATCGCGGCATTGCATCCTGGTAAGACGCTGGAGTGGGATGTGGAGGCATTGAAGTTCAAGAACCTGCCCGATGCGAATGCGCTGTTGACGAAGAAGTACCGCAAGGGGTTCGAGGTCGAGGCCGTCAGTTAGCAGCCTGCTCTCTAGTATGGCAGCGTTTCAGAGAGATCCCACGGTGTCCCACCCGTGGTGATTTTTGCCTCACAAGCATCTCTGCGCAGCAGGCTACGCGAGACATCCATTGAATCCACTCCACAAGAATTCTCGGGAGCGAGCGCGCGATGAAAATCAATATCTTCCTTAGCCACCCGAAGCCCATGACCAAGGTTCAAAATGAATTCATCGATCAATTGACGAAGATCCTGAACGACCCCTACCAACTGAACTGTCACACGCTGGGTCGTGACAGTTATGACATGGATGCCCCCATGACAGCCATTCGGCGGCTCATGTTGGAGTCGAATGGAGTGTTGGTAGTTGCGTTCCGCCGGTATTGGGTCGAAGCGGGTCACGAAAACCACGAATGCGACCTGCCCGGAGTCAACTGCAGGACCATCTCAGGATTGTGGATGACCAGCCCGTGGTCGCACATCGAAGCGGCGATGGGGTTCCAGTTGGGGTTGCCACTCATGGTACTCCGCGAAAAGGGTGTGCTGGCGGATGGACTGCTCGACCGAGGAGTGCGTGGTGCCAACTATCCCGAATTCGATCTGGCATCGGGAGCCAAGGACTTTCTGTCTAGCCGACTGCTGAAGAGCTTGCTGCCTCAATGGAGCGCTCGAGTGCAGCAGTACCGCGAACTGCGGGGCGTCCCCGGACCCTATGCAGGTTAACACTCTCCGACAGAGTCGGTGCTTCCGGATGAGCCATCCTATTGATTTCAGTGCTCGTTTGAGCTGTGGACTCCGCAGAAGACTGAGCCGCAAGAATCCCGTCTCTCAGTTCCGAGATCAGGCGTTCGCGTGGGCCGCATCGCGTATACTCCCGCCTCACAATGACTGAGGGAGTGACTCCACGTGACACGTATCTTCGCCTGGCTTTCGTTGATCGGGAATCTGGGTCTGATTGCCGTGTTTTGGCTCGGCTGGTCAATCGGTGATGACGCGTTGTCCGTCGAAGTGCGGACTCAATTGTCGACGCACTTCCTTGCGGCACTGGCGGCTGTGCCAGTGGCTTTACTCGTGCATTCAGTGGCGTTCACTTATTTCATGGGGACCGGACGGTGGATCGAGGAGACCAGTGAGGCGTACACATTGGGACCGGAGCTTCGGGACCAGAACGTCAAACTCAAGTACCGGATTTTGCCAGGGATGATGGTGTGCGTAGGGTTAATGCTGGCGACCGGAGCGTTCGGAGCGATCTCTGATCCGACAGCCAACATTCGGATGGCGAATTCGCGATTGATTCATCTCTCACTGTCGATCGGGTTGGTGTTGGCGAACCTGCTGGTGACTTGGACGGAGTGGCAGGCCATTTCACGCAATGGAATTCTCGTCGAAACGGTGATGGATCGAGTCCGACACATTCGCCGCGAGAAGGGGCTGGACCCATGAGTTGAGAGAGAGTCTCGCTCCTCCCACTCCCCCCGCACACACCCGAACAGACTCCACGTGGTTGTCTTCACCCCCTTTGCAAGGGATAATCCACGCACTCAAGGACTTCCCTTTGGACATCTCATGGAACTCGACGATGAAGTCTGTCTCTGCTTCCATGTCAGCCAGCGCAAGCTGCTGAGCTTCATGCGGATCAATAAGTCCCACATGCGGCGGGCGAGCCAACTGAGCGAGTGTGGCGGCGCGGGGACGGGCTGCGGGTGGTGCGTGGGTTATCTCAAGCGATTGTTTGCCCAGTTGAATCCCGAGGCCGCCGAGGCAGAGGCGGCGCACTACGCGGAGCCGACGGCGGAAGAACATCGTGCGGGGCGGTCGGTGTATCTCAAGCAGAAAGAGGAGAGCTGACATGTCTCTCCCTACTGCAAGACGGAATCGCCGGGAAGTCCTTTGTCACATCGGAGGCGGGTTTGGTGGGATTGCTCTCGCCAGCCTGCTGGCGCAGGAGGGGCTGCTGGCTGAGGCTCAGCCCGGTCTACGCACCGTCGGTCTGCAGCATCCCGCCAAAGCCAAGTCCGTCATTCAACTGTTTATGAATGGCGGCGCGAGCCAGATGGACACGTTCGACTACAAGCCGGAACTGGAGCGTCTCCACGGTCAGACTTTCGATCCCGGCCACGGCCAGCATGTCGAAGCGGCCACCAGCGTCCCGGGAAAAGTCATGAAGTCGCCCTTCCCGTTCCGGCAATTCGGCCAGTGTGGGCGTTGGGTCAGTAGCGTCTTTCCGCATCTGGCACAGCATGTGGACGACATCGCATTCGTCATGTCTATGCAGTCGCGGACCAACGTGCATGGTCCGGCCAGCTATCTGATGAACACGGGGTTTCTTCTGCCTGGGTTTCCGTGCCTGGGCGCGTGGGTCTCGTATGGACTGGGCAGGCTGACAGACAATCTGCCGACGTTCGTGGTACTGCCAGATCCCAAGGGGCTACCGTATAACAACAAGGGGAATTTCAGTTCAGGGTTCCTACCGGTCTCGCATACCGGCACCGCACTGAATCTGTCGGCGGCCTCGCCCATCCATGATCTGCACCCACCGATCCATGCGAAGCAGATCACCCCGGCCAGCGAGCGCGAGGGACTCGATTTGCTGAGGGAAATGAACGCCCGGCACCTCGCTGAGCATCCCGGAGACACCCGGCTGGAAGCACGCATCTCCAGCTACGAACTCGCTGCCAAAATGCAGCTCGCCGCTCCCGAGGCGTTCGACCTGGCGCGCGAGAGCCAAGCGACGCAACAGCGGTATGGAATCGCTGACCCGCTCACGGCGGACTTCGGACGGCGATGCCTGACCGCCAGACGACTGATCGAGCGCGGCGTGCGGTTCGTGCAGGTTTGGAGTGGGGCTGGTGGCGCGAGTAATAATTGGGACAACCACTCCGACATAGTCCATGAACTCCCGAAGATGACGAGCGCCACCGATCTGCCGATCGCCGCCCTGCTGGCCGACTTGAAGGCCCTCGGGATGCTGGAAGAGACGCTGGTTCTCTGGAGTACCGAATTCGGACGCATGCCCTTTACGCAAGGAGCCACCGGTCGCGACCACAACGGCGGCACGTTCACCAGTTGGATGGCCGGAGCT
>JANOKO010001200.1:0-4409 GCA_031419335.1 Planctomycetota bacterium | reverse complement strand
CCCCCCCGCCCCCCCCACCCCAAGCACCCCCGACCCCGCGGGCACCGGACTCGACAACGAACCCGCCCCCCGCACCGCCACCCGCTCCGCCGAAGTCGCCATCCGCGGCGAAGGACAGGCGGGGCTGAAACAACTGAGGGTTCAAAAACTATAGGTCTAACGGCAGAACAATAACTTGGTCCCCAAGCTTCGCGTGCCAAGATGCCCGCGATCTCACCGTGCGACAGCGTCCGTGGTACGTGAGTCCCGCGTGTGAGACGGCGTTGTTCTGCTCGTCCGTTGTGGTTCTGGCGGGTCGCGTCCACCTGGCACGGAGGACTGACCGGCCTGTTGATTTTATGAGGCCCTCCAGTACCATTCCGCCCGTCAGGGATGGGTGGTCTCGGTGGGTTTGCGGGAGGGCGGTGATTGTGGAGTATTGGTCGAAGGCTCCGCAGGTGCGGGGGCAGATGGTGTTGTTTGCTTCGCGGCTGGACGACGCAGTGGCGGTGGACCATCCGGTGCGGATGTTGGATGAGATTCTGTCGCGGATCGATTGGTCGGCGTGGGAGGCGGGATATGACCTCACGCGGGGTCAGTCACGTAGGGTGGGGACAAGCCGCTTTGGGCGCTGGCCCACCATCTTGCAGGAGCCACTTCGCACGTGGTGGGCCAGCGCTCGAAGCGAGCTTGTCCCACCCTACATTTACTCGGGCTTGCCAGTCTGGCACGGCCCTGACGAACCAGAATCACTCGTTTTCCCACTCGGTCCCAAGCTCCCGCTTGGGACCGCATCTCCTCGAAGCTCCGCTTCGCCCGCGTGCCAACCGACTCTCTCTCGCCAACCGGCCTCGCACTTCCCTTCTGGATCACGTTCCGGCATGCTGGGCGGAAGTCCAGCGTCGCTCGGCGAAGCAGAGCTTCGAGGATAGGCGTGACCAAGCCGGAGCTTGGTCACGAGAGTCAAACGTGTCTTTCGGATCGACAGCCTGCCCGCAAGCAGGTCTCTGGCCCCAACCCGGCCTCACACTCACCTTAACCTTTGTCATCGCTGAACTGGAGTTCTCAAGAGGCATGGTTGAGTTGCTCTTTCCAAGTCTGACGAGGTGATTCCAATGAGTGACAAACTGACTCGTGAAGAAGCCGAAAGCATCTTGCAGAAGGGTCAAGACATGCTTGATGACTGTGATTTGTGGCTTGGTCATGTTTCCACGAAACTGAGTCCCCGTGATGAAGATTTGCTACTGAGCCAAATGGAGGCGTGGTTGAATCGAAATCACCCGAATCCGCAGGCACGGCTATCAGCAATCCAGTCATTGGGCATCCAGCTCTATGGAAGGCGGATTCAACTTGCAATTAATGAACTAATTCTAATGGCCCAGAACACAAGTGAGTCACTCGACATCCGTCAAGCTTGTCTCGACAGCTGGTACGAGATAATAGGGATTCCGTCACACCGGAGGCTGCTCAAGACAATTGAGGACTTCTTTGGATCGGGGTAGCACTGGTTGGCCGCTTTGGGCTTGCCGGTGTGCCTTGGCACAAGAGGTTGCCTCGCCATTCCGCGCTGTGCATAACGCGGGTGGCACCGGTTGGCCGCTTTCGGATCTCGTTCCCAAGCTCCGGCGGGGTGGCACACAACGCGGGTAACGATTTTCGGGGTGTGGAAAGAAGTCTTGATGCGGACAGCCTTTCGGCGGTTCAATGAGGTTGCTTGACGACTTCATTGTTCCCTCGGAAAGGATTCCTCGGGTGCCACATCAAGACCAGAAGAATGATGCCTCGAATCTCGCGCAGATTCAAGCCGCTCTCTCGCGCGTGTTGCCGCAGACGCTCGACGGGTGTCAGCGGCATGGGAATGCGACGATTCCGGTGGAGACATTAGCGGCGCTCGCCATGCTCTGTTGGGGGTGGTTGTCGGGCGGCACGATTGATGATCGCATCGCGGCGGCGTGTGACATCTTAAAACGGGTCGGTCGGATCGGAGAGGCGGTCACGCGGCAGGGGCTGATGCAGGCTCTGGCCAGTTGTTCCGAAGCGCTTCTGCCCGCGATGACGGAGCATCTGGCGGAGCAGGTCAGGCAGCTCAGGGGGCACTGGACCTCCCAGGGCAAAGTGAATATCGCCGGCGACGGGACCAAGTTCCTGGCCCCCCGCAGTGCGGCCAACCAGGCCCACTTTTCCGCAGAAAACACAGGCTCCCCGCCACGCCACTACGCCTCAGAAGCCGACCGGGCCAAGGCCGCCACGGTCCAGCTGCTGGCGACGGTGATGTGGCATGTGGGGTCCGGGTTGCCGCTGCGCTGGAGGATCGGCGGACGGACGGCGAGCGAGCGCCATCATGCGGCCGAGATGCTGGACGAGCTGCCCGCGAACGCGCGGCTGATCGCGGATGCGGAGTATGTCGGTGATCCCTTATGGCGTGCGATGATCACTTCGAAGCGGTCGTTCTTAATTCGCGTGGGAGCGAACGTGCGGTTATTAAAGAACCTGGGCGAGTTGCAGTTCTGCGACGGCTATGTGTATTTCTGGACCGAGAAGGCCCAGCGCCGCAGCCAGCCGCCCCTGGTGCTGAAACTGATCACGCTGCATGATGGCAGACACCCGGTCTACCTGGTCACCAACGACCTCGACCTGAGTGAGTCCGCGGCGAGCGAGATCTATCGCCAGCGGTGGGGCATTGAGGTCTACTTCCGCACGCTCAAGCAGTCCGCCCAGCGCCGCAAACTGACCTGCTTGACCCCGCAAAACGTGCAGACCGAATTGCAGTGGACTCTGCTGGGCGTCTGGGCCGCCCTGTTCCTGGGTCGCCATCAGCTGCACCAGAACCAGACCCCCCTCCACCATCTGAGTCCCATTAAGGTACTCCGCGCCCTCACCCGCACTCTGCTCGCCGTCCGCGACCTCGCCACCGCAGCCCCGCCGCTGCGCGACCTGCTAAGCCAATCACTCCGCACCGATGAATCCACCCGCGCCAGCCCCAAAACCAGCCGCAACTACCCCCGCAAAAAACAGTACACCTCCGCCGGCAAACCCCACCTCACCACCGCCACCGCCACCCAAAAACGCCTGGCTCAACCCCTGCTGAAATAAATCGTTACCCGCGTTGGGTGCCACCCGGTGCCTCGATACGAGTCAAACCGGCGGGATCAGCGACAGCCGAAATTGTCCCCCGACTTCCCAACGTGCTTGCAGGTCGTGGCCGCTGAGCATCCGCGTTCCAATCAAGGGTTCATCCAATACCTGCGCGCGAAGGAACCTCAGTTGATCGTCCCACATCACGCACACTTCGACCGTGTCAAAGTAGCTGACTCGACCGTCGGCGGTCATTCCGCGCTGGACGGTCGCCAGCGGCAGGTTGAGCTGGCTGACGATCGACTGCGGGACGGCCAGATAACCGTTGAAGCCCGAATCCACCAAGAACAATACATCCAGATGTTGTTCATTGTGGATGAGGGACAGCGTGACTCGGGCTTCGAGGTTCACGTCGATCTCACCGACGATCATGCCCCACCCCGCATTCCCAACGCGTGAAAAACGGCGGGATACCCAATCCGTTCGACCAGAATCTGCGCATCGGGCCGACGTTTCCAAAGTCGATCGCTCGCCACATCGGCGTCACTGGCGACTTCGTAATCTTCCGTCTCGACATCAATCGCCACGAACTGCCCACGACACTGCGGCTCCAACAGCGGACGGAGCTTGGATTCGTAAATCGCAGAGCCGCGATCTCCAATCTCTTCCCGAGCCAAGCGGCGAACGGACATGGAGCATCTCCTGAGACAATGGAACGGGAAAAGATCGGGGTGATGAACATATCATGAGCCATCGTGGTCGAGCAAGGCGTTCGTATCGCGGGCGGGGGCGTTGCGTGCGATCGACAGTTTGGACAAAGCCGGGGTCTGGGTGAGACCTTGGGCTGTCCTGCCGTCGGCGACGGGTGGCAGGGTCAGGAGGCTTCGTGGATGGCCCTGAGAGAGGGATCTCGGTGACTCGCAGGGTGGCCCCGATTGATTCGCTTTGGAATCGACCGGGGTGGCTTGGCCACAAGAGATTCTTGTATCGTGCGTTCACTCCAAGAGTACCTCTGGTGCCGCTGGCACACCGGTAGGCTCCCCAGCGAGCCAACCCGTGCTACCCCGCCAGATGTTGAAGTTAACCATGCGACGCATCCCGATAACTCCATCGAAACTTCTGGGCGATGTCCTGCATGCCGCTCGGGTCCAGATCCTGACTGGAGCCGAACTCGCCCAGTGGGCTGATGCCTTGCTGACAGCAGGTTTCGACTCAGACAAAATCATTGAAACTGCGGTTGACCCCAACATTCCGTGGGAGAAAGTGCAGTCTTCGTTCGTTGCTGTTTGTCGTGAACTCGGATTAAGCAACGATCCTTACTCCGAGATCGAGACACTCATGCAGGAGGTCATGAT
>JANOKO010001199.1:0-7468 GCA_031419335.1 Planctomycetota bacterium | reverse complement strand
AACATCTCCCCCCCCGAGCCGGTAGCGTCAGCGCCCGGAGCCCCCCGCATACCAGAAACCGCACGATGCCCACTGGCTGCTCACCAACACCTGCTACGGCAACTGGCTACCCGGCGACCCACGCGGCAGTGTGACGAGCGTCCGCGACATCCGACCAGAAGATGTCCCGACCGAATCCCGCATCGTCCACAACCGTGTCAGCGATCCCGTCGAGTCTGCCAATCCCTCCTTATACCGCTCCGCACAATCACGACTGAAATGCCCGCCGATTCAACTCACCACAGAACATGCTGAGATTGTGCTGGATCAATTCCAGGAGACCTGCCGATTTCGCGGTTCGCGGCTTGAGGCTGTCGCAATCATGTTCAATCATTTTCATCTCGTGGTCGGAATTGACGACACGCCAGATAGCAAGGCACTCAGCGATCTCAAAGCCTACGCCAGTCGCAGCTTGAACAAGCGGTTCGGCAAGCCGCTTTCGGAGACGTGGTGGACGATGGGGGGATCGACACGCCCGCTGCTGGACGAAGCTGCGATCATCGCGGCGATACGATACGTCTTCGGGAAACAGCCGAGTCCGCTGGTGGCTTGGCGTTCTCCGGGCGCTGACGCTTCCGGCTCGTGAAGTCGCGAGATTGATCACGCAGCCAGTGCCAACGAAAACACTCCCGTCGTCGTGGACGAGAGTGCTGAGAGAGAGAACTGCAGAGTTCGTCTGGCTTAGGCTTAGTAGCCGTTGTTGTTGGACTCGCCACGAATGTGGCCGTCGCAAGTGATGTCGTACTGGCCATCACAGAAGTCTGGGCCGTCATGGAAGCTGCTGCCTGCGATGGCCCCTTTGTGACCGCTGAAGCCACTATAGCGCAATGTCTGGTTGATACTGCCGACTGCGGAGCCGACATCTTCCAGCTCTTCATTCACACCGTTGGCGACTTCGGAGAGACCGACGACGAGACTGAGTACGACAATCGTCGAGACCAGCACCAGTTCGGCGGAAACGACGAAACCAGCCTCGTCCTTCCACAAGCAATTGAGAGTTGTCATGTTTCGACTCCAGGAAATGGGGACCGCGACTGGGCTGCCCAAATTGGGCTGAGAGAGCGATGGTCGCTAGTTCTCAGCGACTGAAGAGCAGTCTGAATGCCAAACTCACTGAACAGGGGCCAAATTGTGTCCTGCCGACCGCCAGCGTGACATTGTATCTATTGTTGTTTTAATGAGTTATGGCCGTCTAATGGCTGTCAAATTATTGAACATCCTGACGAGCCGACGGCATCAGGACTGTTGCCAGAACACCACACAGCTCCTCATTCGGGGGCGAGTCTTCCCGTAACATCATGTGGGAGAACCCTTTGAGAAATGATGCACAGCGCTCAGGGCCATGATGCCGAATCACCACACTTGGCCGAGCCCTCAAGTGCGACGACTTAGCCTCAGTGTGATCGTTGACCCCCATCTTGGCGATGTGAGCCGGTTGACACGCTCGGACAGACCGCGAATACTCCCCTCATGAACGATCTCACAGACTACACACTCCGTGTCGCCCAACGGGCTCGCGCTGCCAGTCGTGAATTGGCTTTGAGTGCTGGTGAACAGCGGAATCGTTGGCTGCTGCTGACAGCCACTGGGCTGCGTCAAGCGATAGCCACACTGGTGCGTGAAAACTCGCGGGATCTGGAAGCGGCACCCGGCTATGGACTCAGTGTCTCTGCGATGGATCGTTTGCGGTTCACTGAAGCGGGGATCGAGAAACTGGCAACCTCGATCGAGGATGTTGCCCAGTTGCCTGATCCCGTCGGCGGGATCATCGATGGCCACACGCGCCCCAATGGACTGCGAGTCTCTCGCGTCCGCGTGCCGTTGGGGGTCGTGTTCTTCATCTATGAATCGCGACCCAACGTCACAGCCGACGCGGCCGCACTCTGCGTGAAAAGCGGTAACGCGGTGATCCTGCGGGGTGGGAAAGAGGCGTTCCACAGCAATCGGGCGATTTACCGTGTGCTGGCGGATGCACTCGTCGCTTGCGGACTCCCGCCCCATGCGGTCCAACTCGTCGAGACCATCGACCGGGCCGCGGTCGGGCATTTTTTGAAGTTGCCGCAATACATCGACGTGACGATTCCGCGCGGGGGAAAATCGCTCATCGAACGTGTGATGGCTGAGGCCAAAATGCCAGTCATCAAGCACTACGACGGGGTCTGCCATGTGTATGTTGATGCGATGGCCGACCTCGACATGGCTGTCCGCATTCTCGTGAATTCCAAGTGCCAGCGTCCGGGTGTTTGCAACGCGGCCGAATGCCTGCTCGTCCACGCGGCCGTCGCGGATCGATTTCTCCCGCTGGCGTGGCCCGAACTGGCGGCACACGGAGTCGAGGTCCGAGGCGATGAGCGAATTCGAGAATTCTGGCCCCAGGCGAAGTTGGCGACTGAAGACGACTACCGGACGGAGTATCTCGATCTGATTCTCTCAGCCCGCGTTGTCGATTCACTTGATCAAGCGATTGACCATATTGCCAAGTACGGATCACATCACACGGAATCGATCGTGACCAATGACTTGTCGTCCTCCCTCAAATTTACAGCTGCGGTCGATTCGGCGGCGGTGATGGTCAATGCCAGCACCCGGTTTAATGATGGGGGAGAGTTGGGGCTGGGGGCAGAAATCGGAATCAGTACGGACAAATTTCACGCCCGAGGACCGTGCGGGCTGATGGAATTGACCAGCTACAAGTACATTGTGCAAGGAGATGGACAAGTTCGGGGCTGATTGTTCTCCTTTGATCGCTGGAAGAGCCCGTACCACTGTCAATGGCAGTGGTACATCCTTCCGCGTGACCCATGTCTCGACCCCTCCAGACCGTACTGCTGACTGATCCGACTCGAACATGGCTGACCAACAACCTGCTTCCACGACTGACGCTGAGAGTGCATCACGCAATGCCGCTGAAGCGGATATTGGAATTGTGGCGGCCTTGAGCCTGGAAGTGGCCCCCTTCGTCGGTCGTTGCCTGCCGGTACATTCCTATGTGGGTGATCGGTTCCGGGTCCAGGGTCTGTTGTTGCACGATATTCGGATTGCTGTGATTGAATCGGGAGTGGGTGCCGCGCTGGCCACGCGATCCACTCACGCGTTGCTCGACGGACACCGGCCACATTGGGTGCTGTCCGTCGGTTTTTCGGGGGCACTGCAACCCCATCTGAAGGTCGGGGATCTGGTTGTTGCCCAGTCGATCGTCAACTCCGAGGGGAAAGGGTTGAGCGTCGATGTCCAGATGAAATCGGCTCCCCAGGACGGACTCTATGTCGGCAAGTTCTTGCATACCGATCACATCATTCGGACCGCTGCGGAGAAGCAGCGTTTGGGCGAGGAGACGGGGGCCATCGCGGTCGACATGGAATCTCTGGCTGTCGCACGGGTCTGTGCTGAGCAGAAAGTGCGATTCATGGCGGTCCGGGTCATTAGTGATGATCTCTCGAAAGACCTGCCCGCGGAGGTGCTTTCCGTGTTCGGCAGCTCGGGGTTTCTACGGGCTGGGGCGGTTCTCAGCGCCCTGTGGAAGCGTCCCTCCAGTTGGAGCGAGCTATGGCAATTGCGCGAGCAATCTGTCCAATCCGCGGCTCGTCTGGGGCTGTTTTTGCGTAATGTCGTTGAGCGTCTGGGTGAAGGGGTGCGGTAAGACCGAGCCACGCCTCATCTGCCAATATCGCAAATCACAGTTTGAGATGAGGGAACCCGGCATGGTGGCCTTTCGAGTCCCGCAAGCTCGCAGAGACGCACTCGACTCTCCTATTTCTGTCGTGGAAAACTGTCCGAGAAGAAAAAAAGCCACAAAGGGCTAAATTTTGTGGGAAATGATTCGACTCAGAGATCGAGTTTGACGTAGATGAAGAACAGGAAAACATCTGGATCAGACTCAACCGTGTGGCCGCCGGGATCGTCGTGGTTACGGAAGCGTGAGCATCATTTTGCATGGCTCGGACGAGGAGCTATTGACAAGTTGCAAGTGATGAGGAAACAATCACTTGTGGCGTCGATGTGATTCAATGAGTTTTTTCCGGCAGTTGCCGGATCGTGTTTTCCCCCCCATCCCCTGTCTCAGAGAAGAGGAGCGGAGTCATGATGCGTACCCAGCGTCACCGCGGATTTACACTGATCGAGTTGCTGGTTGTGATTGCGATCATCGCAATTCTGGTGGCCCTCCTGTTGCCTGCTGTCCAGCAAGCGCGCGAGGCCGCCCGGAAATCGCAATGCCAAAACAATCTCAAGCAGATCTGTTTGGCCCTGCACAACTACCATGACACCCACAAGATATTCCCACCCGGACAAATCAGCTACCTCGATCCGAACAACCTCAACACATTCAATGATGTCGTCGGTCGATATGTGAATCCGAACGAAGCCAAGCTGGTCAATACCTTTGGCCAGTCTTTGCATGGGACCAGTTGGATCGTCCATGTCCTGCCCTACATCGATCAATCGGCACTGTACAACTACTGGAATTGGAACTGGAATGTCCGGTCCAATGGAGATATTGGCATTACCACGCCTGACCTGGGTGTGATCTATCCACCCAAAACGGATCTACTGGCTTTCTATTGTCCGACGCGACGGACCACGATGAAAGCCTCGGGAGAATACAGCAGCACTGAGCGGATCGATATCACGTGGGTCAAGGGAGGCAACGACTATGCCGGAGTGACCGGCTCGGGGATCACCTTTAGTGATGTCCCCCGTCAGACCTATTGGCTGACCCCGTTGCAACTCGCGAACACCGTGAACAATGCGGGACTCTCGCCCTATACACAGAACGGATTGAACGTGGGCATGTTTGGCGTCAACTCGTCGACTCGCATGGCGGATGTTTCTGATGGGACATCGAATGTCGTCATGGTTTCCGAACGCCGAGTCTTCAAGAACCCCAATAACCAGCTCAACAACCAGAACGTGAATCTGAACCTGATTCGCAGCAGTGACGGCTGGTGTTACGGTGGGCCAGCCACGCTGCTGAGCTTCCGCAGCCAACCCCATTCCGGCTTCCACTTCGACGAAGCGGACAGCATGCACACGGGAATCGTGCAGGTCGGCTTGGCGGACGGATCGGCTCATGGGATCAGTGTGAACATCGACCTTCGGACCTGGAAAAACCTGGGGAACATGGCCCAGGGCAGTCCGGTGGAAACACCGTTCTAGTCCTGACTGGACTGGGGAATTCGCTCAGGGCGGCTCCGCGACATTCGTGGAATCGCTCTGTTTTCATGGATGCTATTCTGGATTGAGTCGCACGACTCGGACCTGTTTCTCCCCTCGCCTCCGTGTCATCCCTCTGAATCCAAGTCTGGTCGCCATGACGATTCGCTTCACCTGCGACAAGTGTGGATCGGTGCTCAAGATCAAAGATGAGCTCGCCGGAACCGACGGCAAATGCCCTAAGTGTAAGACACGCTTCGTGGTTCCCCAGCCGGGAACGGAAGCGCCCGTGGGGGAGGTGCCGTCAGAAGTGGCCTCCGATCCGCAGCTCGCGACTCTCCCAGCGGAAGTCGCGTTCATTGCCCCGGAGTCACCCGCTCTCGCCCAACCTGCGGTCAAGGCCACGACGAAACCCACTCCCAAGGCCAACCAGAAGCCTGTTGTGGATGAGGATTTTGACCCGGTCTCATTTCTCATGGAAGGGCCCAAGAAGAGGCCGATGCTGGATGCCGACCCGGCTCCGTCAGCGCCCAGCCCTATGGCCGGTGGACGATCTGGCGGCGGCGGATTTTCCCTGGACGACGACGATTCTCCCGTGATCGATCCGCCTGTACCCACGCGCAAATGGGGTGCGAAGAAAGAGATGTCTGCTGCCGATGCAGCGGATCGATCTCTGGGCGGGTCGAAGAATGCCGCCAAGGATCTCCTCGCACGCTCCATGGAAGAAAGCCGAATCCGTGCCGCTCAAATGCCCGAAGAGCAGCCCCGATTCAATTTCGATGTCATGGGCTTTATCCGCGAAGTCGGTGTGAAGGGGTTGGGGACTGTCGCGGGAGTAGTCTTTGGTTTTCTGGGACTGTATTGGCTCATGACGAGCATGGTGAGTACGAAAGTCAAACTCCCCGCGTTAGGTTTTGTCAGCGGCACGGTGACTATCGGCGGTAAACCCACTGCTGGAGTGAAGGTCTATTTCAGTCCGCTTGAACTCGAGATCAATGGTGCGGATGCCAAACAGCGAGCGCGGGACTCGATCGGAATCACTGATGCAGAAGGGCACTTCGTCTTGTACTACAACGCCGATATTCAGGGCGTGAAGCAGGGGCCATGCCGAGTCTGGATGGAGCCTTTCGATCCAGCGGTTGTGATTCCTCCCAACTTCGGTTTTGGGTCAGATTTCAAGTATGATGTCCAGCCGGGCAACAATGAGCCGCAGAACTATGAGCTGTAACGGGCGAGACCCGCGTCCGTGTCTTCGACCCTTCCGCGTGGCGGAATCGATTCCGAATGAAGTTCGAATTCCGATGCGATCACTGCAATCGCCTCCTGCGAGTGGCTGTTGTTCACGTGGGGGCTTTGACCGCTTGTCCCGCCTGCCACAGCAAGCTGGAGGTGCCAGAGTCCGCACCGACCTCCATTGAAGAAGCCGCCCCGCTCGTGTGGATGCCTCAGACGGCATCACTCCCCAGGATCCTCAAGGACACCTGGACGCTGTACGTCGAGAACCTGTGGATGCTCCTCGCCGTTGCTTTGATCGATCTGTGTCTGTGGATCGTCGGGATCGTGTTGGTGTTCATCCCGGCGGTGGGGACGTTTGCCGTCATCTTCAAGGCCCTGGGACTCAACCAAGCCTGGGCGGTTGTCGGAATGTGCTTGGTGCTGATTTTGGGACTGATGTCCTTGGTGAATGTCATGATCTGCACTCAAACAAAATTCTTTCTCAAGGTCGCCCGCGGTGAACCGATTCGGATCCTCGAAGCCTTTCAGATCCACTGGAACAAACAAGCCGTCTCGCCCCTCCCCACGATTTTCGGAGTGATCACACTCACGGGCTTGATGTTGTGTGCGGTGCCCGGCATGTTTGTCTATCTGCGCTATTGGCCTTACATCTGGGTCTGGGCCGATCGCCAGACGGACAATCATGATGCCCTTGCCTTTCCTCTCGCGTCGCAACTCTCGAACCGCAATCTCCGGTCGTCAGTCGCCATTACTGCCATCGGAATCGGACTGTCACTCGTCGGCTTCAAGGTGTTCGGTCGATCCCTGAATGGCTTGCTCAAAGCTGTGTCCTACCTGCACATGAGTGGCCAGGAAGTCACGGGCTTGGCACATCGGGAAAAGGAACCGGTCGTGACTTTTGAGGGAGTTGACCCGGCATGAATCGTGTGCTGATCGTTGCCGCACGTCGAACTCCCTGTGGGCGCATGGGAGGAGCTTTGGCATCTGTGACCCCATTGGAGATGGCCTCTCATGCGGCGCAGGCAGCACTGACCACACTCAC
>JANOKO010001198.1:0-5648 GCA_031419335.1 Planctomycetota bacterium | reverse complement strand
GAAGAACCGGAACGGCAGCCCGACTTGGTTGGCTGCCAGCCCGACCCCTTTCAATTCGTACATGAGGTCAAACATCCGCCGCACGGTCGCCCGCAAGGCATCATCGATCCGCTGCACATCCACGGACGGAAACCGCAGGGCCGGATGAGGAAACAACACAATCTGCATGACACCGACACCACTTATGTGTGAGACTGATACGAGCCACCATCCGGCAGTCCTGAACCCGCTTGGCAAGCCGAACAGTATAGAGAAGCCATCGGAAAATCCGCAGTCCAGTGAAGGCAGTTTTCAGTGGCGATTCGCTCCTCACCGCAGGCGTTGAGGCGATTCCTGGTCGCTCTTGGTGCAGGAACGGCAAAATGCGAGAATCTGCTACCTGAATTGACGCCTCAGCGCGACGAACGGGGTATTGAACTCCGTAGACTTCACGGGTTCTTCTCTCTGAGAGGGCAGCATGGACGACGCACCGGCAGACCGCACGCACCGACTTCGGATTCTCGTCGCGATTGCGGGGCTCGTTGTACTGGGCTGCATGTGGTCCCGAATGGGGTCCGGTGATTCACAACCCAATGCTGTGGCAGAATTACCGGTTTCGTTTTCGGGAGCACACGCCCCTCTCGTGCAAAACAGGACTCCCGCGACTCCCCCCCGAGGCACACTCGATGCCTCGGCCTTGGGAACCGCCGAACCCCCATCCCTGGCCCTTCCGGGACGCAGCGAAGCTCTCGAAGCGACAATGGCAATTAGCCCAGACGCAGAACTGAAAGCCCAGTTTATCGGAGTTTGGTTTCATGGAGGAAATGGAGAACAGTGGATCGAGAATCGCCCGGATGGCACTTCGCGAATGCTGCTCAAGCTCGACTTCATCTCGTCGCTGCTCTATGGAGAGGAAACCACGATGGAGCTGACGTGGGATTTGAAGGCAGGGGTGTTGACTCACTCGGTCGTCAACGGGACACCGCAGATCAATGTCGACAGCCTCATGAAGGCGTTCGGTAAAACTCGCGAGTATACGATCCTCGAAACGACACCCGAGCGCATACTGCTGGAGTCCCGAGACGAAAAGAAGAAAGAATTGTGGACGCGAACCCCCCCGCCGCCGGAGTGGAAGACTGGGGTGGTGTGTCAGGCGGTACGCATCAAACGGTGAGTCTTTTCAGCACTTCCAGGATGTCGTCGGGGTCGAGAGCGGCTTGGAAGCGTTTGCTTTTCGAGCCGAGTTTGGAGGTCGTGTCTCGCCGCAGGATCGACACGGCGAGGCGGCGGATGTCCAATTCACCAGCGCCGCCGAGAATTGCTTCGGATCGAGCAGACCCAGCACCCGAGCGAACGTGTCGTGCGAAGGCACCCCCGCCGGCAACTGGAAGAACTGCCTCAGCCATTCCCTTCGATGCTTCGCAAAGGTCGCCACCGCCACGAAATCATCGGCCCCGCACAGCACCGCCAAGATCGTGATCCCCTCCAGATCCACCAGCAAATGATCGCTCCTCCCAGACACTCGCGGATCAACGATCTGCTGGATGGATTCAGACAACGATTTCAAAACAGAACCATCCATGGCGGCGTCGCATCCCGGCAGAGGAACTCACCGCGCGATCCTTCACGCAGTCCCCCCTCATATATGCGAGCCAACCGCCGCATGGACAGTGCAGGCTGCGGATTTTGATGCGTACCGCCTGGCAGGGTAGGGCGTCAGATTCGAGTGTTGGCTGTGCAGTTCCTACTCTGGAGGGAAAGCTGCTCGTAGGCGGGTTTGGCGAGTGCCAGGCCAGTTTTTATGGCAAGGGTTCGGTGACGAAATGGGTTTGATACCAAGTGACAAGGGGATGCATCCTCCTACGGCCCAACAGGGCGCCCATTCGGTTCGTCAAGCTTTTGTAGGAACAGAATGGCCGGGCCTTCAGCCCTCTGGAATTCAAATCCACTTCCCAGGGGCGTTACCCCTGGATGGACGAATGGATGGCCCGTTGGGCCGAAGGAGCTGTGCCATAAAACTGGCCGGGCACTTTTGACTCAGCCACAACTTCCCGTGACTCCACACTTCAAAATCGGTACTCTACTGCGTCTCGGTTTGGCCGGGGTCGCTGTTGGTCTGTCTGGATTCCGTGCCCATGTCGTTGCTCACTCCGCTCCCATTTGAACGTCCGATCCATGACCTGGAGCGGCAGTTGGAAACCTTAGAGACCCAACCGAATCCATCCGATGTGACGAAGGATGCGATTCGCAAGATGCGGGTCGAGATTCAGCGGCTGAAACGAGAGATCTACGAGAATCTGAATCCGTGGGAAACGGTCCAGGTTTCCCGGCATGAGTCGCGGCCCAAGGCTCTCGACTACATCGAGCTCGTCTGTGATGAATTCGTGGAACTGCACGGCGACAAAGCGTACGGAGACGATCCGGCTCTGCTCACCGGGTTGGCGCGGATCGATGGGCGCAAGGTGCTACTGGTCGCGCAGCAGAAGGGTCGCAATCTAGAGGAGCGGCTCAAGCACAATTACGGGATGGCTCATCCCGAGGGATACCGCAAAGCGCTCTCGAAGATGCAAATGGCAGCGAAGTTCGGGTTGCCCATCGTGTGCATGATCGATACCGCCGGAGCGTATCCCGGAATCGGAGCGGAGGAACGCGGTCAGGCGTATCAGATCGCGCTCAACCTGCGCGAGATGTCACGGATCGATACGCCGATCGTGTGCGTGGTGATCGGCGAAGGCGGCTCCGGCGGCGCGCTGGGGATCGGGATCGGCGATCATGTCGCCATGCTCCAGTTTTCGTACTACTCGGTGATCAGCCCCGAAGGGTGTGCCGGGATTCTGTGGAAGCATCCCAAGCACGCCGACAAGGCCGCCCACGCGCTGAGGTTTACGTCGAAGGACCTGCTGGAGTTCGGAGTCATCGATGAGATCATCCAGGAGCCTCTGGGTGGCGCGCATCGCGATCACCGGCGAATGGCGACGACTTTGAAGGCGTCGATCCTGAGCGCGTTCAAGTCGCTGAGCGCGCTGCCGTCCGCGCAGTTGCTGGATCGTCGGTACAACAAGTTCCGGAAGATTGGTCGGTTTGAGGAGCGACCGGTGGAAGTCACGGCGACCGAGTTGCCCGCGAACGATACGGCGCGCTGATGTCCAGGATCGTGTCCGTGAGACTTGATCGGAGATCTCGCGATGTCGACCAAGGTGCTGGTCAGCTACGACTTGACAAAGGAGGAGCTGCACCGTGCCTCATTGATCTGGCGGCGGGAGTACTCCTGGACCGGAAGAGCCTGGTACGGAACATTCTTTTTCAGGGGTATGTTTTGGCTTTTTTTGGCAATGGTGGTATGCGATGTTTGGCAGTCATGGATTTCACAGAGTCTTGAAGGACACTTGGTGTATCTGATTTTGTTTCCATTGATCCTGTGGGAGTGGTTGAATCGTTGGTCATCCAAGAATCTTGACTGGAATCATCCGCTTCGATTGACGATCTCCAGTGACCGTTGGTTGATCGAAAGCCATACCTCGCGTATCGAGTTTCTATGGTCGCCGGTGAAGTCCATCGTTCGGGTAAGCGAAGGGTTTGTGGTCGACTTTCATGACCGTTCGTTCCGCTGGTTGCCGATCCACGGGTTCGAGTCGGAAGCGGCGATCGAGACGTTCGTGCGAATGGTCGAACCTCACGACGTGAAGTACGACGATCGCCGTCGGGCGGGGTAAGGCCCATCCGTGAGCGGCACGGCGCTAGCCGCCGGTTCTTGCGGAGGTGGGTTGGCGTGCGAAGAACCGGCGGCTAGCGCCGTGCCGCTCACATGGTTGGTCGCAGAGCGGGTTGAATTCGGAGGCTGATACGATTCCCAAACCACACTACCAACGTCCGATAATGTCCGTTATGTTCAATTGAACCGTATTTTGGCGTGGAAAACACCGTGTTTGCGTTTGGCGGGCGGCGCGCACGGCGGACGACACTTTGGTCACGGGTCGAGCGCCGGTGGTCGTCGTGAGCTTGCTACGAGTCGGTCTCTGCGCGATTCCATGGAACGACTCATCATCGGGTCACGAGAGCCCTCGGTCCAGAAGCCGATACACTTTGACCGCCGCAATGCCTTCCGGGTAGAATCCAATCCCAAGGAGTCCTGAGCATGCCTGTCACACCACACGAGCTCGAACAGTTTCACGACTACGTTCAAGCGAGACTGGAACAACCCCGACCACCTGAGTCGTTGCAAGAGTGCCTGAATGAATGGCGGCGTGAGCGAGAGGAGGCTGAGGTCGTGAATGACCTGCAACGCGCGATGACCGAAATCGATGCCGGAACAGGCAGCTCACTGAATGACGCCACCTCTCAGATGCGAGCAAAACTGAGTTGGTATGAGTTGCGGTCATGAGTCTCCCAGTCGTGATTGCTCCGCTCGCCCTGCGACAATTGAGGGACGAGGCAGACTGGTATCGGGAGCGTTCTCGATCCGACGATCTTGCGAGGGTTTGGCTCGACGGGTTCATGGCGGTTTTGGACTCCTTACAGCATGACCCTGCGAGACATCCACTCGCTCGGGAGAGCCACCGGTTTCCCGTGGAGATCTACGAGGTTCATGACGGTAGCGGTCGTCGGAAGACCCACCGCGCCCTGTATCGAGTTCAAGGGGCAGTCGTCCATGTCCTCACCATCCGGCACATCGCTCAAGAGGATGTCGGCCTGGATTCGATGTGAGTGTGAAGCTGGTCTCGACGATCCAGCGCGAAAAAAAACAGGTGCTGCAACCCCTGGGCTTAGACGTTGAGCGCACTCACATCACATCCGGCAGCTCGTCCATCTCCATTAACGGAATATCCTCGAGCGGCTTCGGTTTCGGTGCGGCGGGCTTCGGAGGCATTGAAGCGGGAGCCACTGGCGCGGGAGCTGCCATCGGAGTCGGGGCGAGTGGGCGCGGTGCCGGAGGAGCGGCCATCGGCAGCGGCGCAGCGGGCATCCCCGGCATGGGCATACCCGGCATCTGACCGGGATACATCCCCGGCATTTGTCCCTGCCCCGGCATCATTCCGGGCATCGGCATTCCGGTGTACTGCATCCCCGGCATCATGCCGGGCATCCCGGGATATTGCCCCTGTGGAGGATATCCCATCGGCATTCCCATCGGTTGCGGGTACGGCATCTGAGGCATCATTGGCTGCATCATTTGCGGCTGCATCATGGGTTGCATCTGGGGAGGAGCTGCTGGCCTGCCGGGGGTAGGTTTAGGAGGTTCTTTGTCTTTCAGAGTTGAAGGCCGCTTGCCCTTGAGAGCTGCTTTCGTTTTGGCGGTCTCTTCGCGAGCCTTCTCTCGCTCTTCGGGGGTGCGTTCCGCATCGGAACGGCTGTCGAGGGAGTGTGCCATCGAATCGAGATACCGATCTTCGTCGCTCTTGGCTTTGTTTCGCAGGTAGGATTCGGGATCTTGTTTGAAGACCGACAGGTTCCTCAGAGCCGAGCAGACCTCGTGCATCGTGGCGAACCGCTCCTTGGGTTTCTTGGCGATCATTTTCAGGATGAATTGATCGCATTCCGGAGTGAGGTTGATGTTGAACCCAGAGGGCTTTTCGGGCTTCTCCCGGACATGTGCCATGAGCAAATCATTCGAGTTGCTCATAATGAACGGGGCGCGACCGGTCAGGATTTCATAGAACAGAATGCCGAGG
>JANOKO010001197.1:0-1994 GCA_031419335.1 Planctomycetota bacterium | reverse complement strand
ACGGGCGCGGCATCCCGGTCGACATCCACAAGAAGATCAAGAAGCCCGCTCTGGAGGTGATCCTCACGACTCTGCACTCGGGTGGGAAGTTCTCCGAGAAGAGCTACGCCCGCAGCGGCGGTTTGCACGGTGTCGGGTCGTCGGTCGTCAATGCCCTTTCCGAGGAACTGGTCGCCACCGTCCGCCGCGATGGCTACGAGTGGCAGATGCGTTTCAAACGTGGCAAATCGACGACCCAGCTCAAACAACTCCGCCCCTTTCGCGGCCACGGCACGGAGATTTTCTTCCGACCCGATGCCGAGATTTTCCGCCGCGTGCAGTTCTCTGGCGAGACGATTAAGCAGCACATCGAGGACATTTCGTACATCCACGGCGGCCTGAAGATCATCTTTGTCGATGAGGTGAAGAAAGAGTCGACTGAGTTCCAACACCCGGACGGGATCAAAGCGTACCTCGAAAAGATCATTCGCGATGACGCCAAGAAGCCGATCCACGAAGGGGCCTTCAACGCCGAAAAGGATGAGGACAAGGTCCGCATCGAGCTGACCCTCCGCTGGACCGAAGCCACCGACGATCAGGTCCGCAGCTACGTCAACGGCATCCGCACACGGGGCGGCGGAACTCACGAATCGGGTCTTCGCTCGGGCGTGGCCAAGGCGATCAAGAACTACATGGATGTCCACGAGATCAAGGCCAAGGGGCTGACGATCACGCCGGACGACATGCGAGAAGGGGTTGTCGCTGTCCTCTCGGTGTTTCACAACGCCCCCGAGTTCCAGGGGCAGACGAAGGACAAACTTAACAACGTGGACATGGCCTCGCTCGTCGAAGGAGTTGTTCGGTCGAGCCTCGAATCGTGGCTCAATTCCAACCCGACGATCGCCGACGCCGTCATCGGTCGCATCATGCTGGCCGCCCGCGCTCGTGAGGCCAGCCGCGCCGCCGTCAGCGAGGTCCGCCGCAAAACCCCCGGCAGCCGTCGCAGCTCCCTTCCCGGCAAGCTCCTCGACTGCCGTTCCGACAAGCCAGAAGAGTGCGAACTCTTCATCGTGGAAGGTCAGTCCGCCGGTGGCACCGCGGCTGCCGGTCGCAACTCCAAGACGCAAGCTGTGCTGCCGCTGAAGGGGAAGATCCTCAATACCGAATCGCTGACCATCGGTAAGATTATGGAGAATCAGGAAGTCAAAGACCTGGTCGAAACGCTGGGCACCGGTATCGGCCCGAACTTCAACCCGCACCAGTTGCGCTATCACCGCATTATCATGCTGATGGATGCAGACAGCGACGGGTATCACATCAGCACCTTGATGATGACGCTGTTCTTCCGCCACATGCGAGAGCTGATCACGCAGGGCCGCATCTTCCTGGGCCAGCCACCGCTCTACAAAATCGAGTACGGCAAGGAGCGGCAATACGCCCGCGACGACGCTGACAAGGAGCGCATCATCGCCTCGTTGCCAGCGAATCGGAAGTTCGATGTCCAGCGGTTCAAGGGCCTGGGCGAGATGAACGCCGATCAACTGAAGGAAACAACCCTCGACCCGAAGACGCGGACGCTGCTGCGGGTCGACATCGAGAGCGCGATCGAAGCCGACGCGATCTTCTCGCAACTGCTGGGGAAGGATGCCAGCGAGCGGTATCGGCTGATTATGGAACAGGCCGGCGAGGCGGATGATCTGGACGTGTGACGCCCCGTAGGATGGGCACTCTTGCCCGTCCCCGCGACGTGTGACCTGCCAAATCGAGTCCACATGGGCAGCCAACCGCCCCCGTCCCATGCCACCCGTTCTCGACGCGCAAACGCCGCTCGGGGACGGGCCGGAGTGCCCATCCAACGGCCAAGCCGCAGCGAGCGCCGAACATCAGTCCGCAGTCTTCGCCCCTTCGAGCATGTCTTGGCACCCGGCGATGCAGAGCTTCGAGGATAGGCGTTACCAAGCACTGCTCTCATCCTTATACACAAGTCTTGCCTTCCAGGGCATGGTACGTGGCCC
>JANOKO010001196.1:0-1491 GCA_031419335.1 Planctomycetota bacterium | reverse complement strand
TCGCCCTTCAAGTTCTCGAAGCATGGCGAAAGCGGACTGGCGATTAGCGAAATCTTTCCACACATCGCACGGTCGGCGGATGAGCTGTGCGTGATTCGATCGATGTATGCCGATGTCCCCAATCACGAGCCGTCGTATCTGCTGATGAATTGCGGTGATGGTCGGCAGTCACGTCCGGCAATGGGGGCGTGGGTGACCTATGGACTCGGTTCTGAGAATCAGAACCTGCCCGGATTTATCGTGATGTGTCCTGGAGGCCAGCCCTCGACGGGCGGCAACAACTGGCGGTCCGCATTCCTGCCAGGATCCTTCCAGGGAACTTACATCGACACTCAGCACACGGAACCCCAGAAACTCGTTGAGCACATTCGGAACGACTTCGTGCAGCCGGGACGACAACGCGGACAGCTCGATTTGCTGCAACAACTCAACCGGCAGCACATGGTGGCTCGGGCCGAGGACGCCCCACTCGAGGCCCGCATCCAGTCATTCGAATTGGCCTATCGGATGCAGACCGAGGCGACAGACGCTTTCGACGTGACTCGCGAACCGCAGTCGGTCCGCGAGATGTACGGCGATACGACCTATGGCCGTCAAGTTCTTATCGGACGCAGGCTCTTGGAACGCGGCGTCCGATTCGTCCAGATCTGGCAGAGGCCGGGACAGCCGTGGGACGCCCACGATAACCTGGAGAAGAATCATCGTGGTCTCGCCAACGAGTGCGACCAGCCGATCGGAGCGCTGCTGAGTGACCTCAAGGCGCGGGGCATGCTCGATGATACGCTTGTCATCTGGGGCGGCGAGTTCGGTCGCACGCCGACTGTCGAGATCCCCACCCCCGGCGTTTCATCAGTGGGATTGGGCCGCGACCACAACCACTATGGATTCTCGATGTGGCTCGCTGGCGGTGGCGTTAAAGGGGGGCATGTCCACGGAGCCACCGACGAACTCGGATGGAATGCGGTCGAGAATCGGGTACATATCCATGACCTGCATGCAACGATTCTGCATCTCCTTGGATTTGACCACGAACGATTGACCTATCGCTACGCAGGGCGAGACTTTCGCCTGACTGATGTGCATGGGAACGTGGTGGAGGCACTCATTGCCTGACCCTCGCAGATGACCAGAATTGTCGAGGAGATTCTCAATCAGGCTGGAATCCCAAGAACCGTTGCCCCTCGTCTGGTCGAAGGAATCGAGTTTTCTGATATGTTTGTCGGGAATCAGGCTGGGGTGGCCCAGACATCGCTTTGGATGTCTGGGTTAGGCTTCAACATGAGGGATTTGCAGGTGAGCGCGTCCCCTGTAACCTCTTGTTACTCTTCAACCCAGCCGCTCAAGGCAGCGTCCAGGCCACCCCGCCAATCGGTGTGACCCCACTTGACAAAGTTGAAAAAGGGGATTGACATTTGCAGGGAGGGGTGTAGGATTTCCCCATATATCTGGCCTGTACTTGGGTCGGGAGTGCCTTGATGAATTACCTTCGCG
>JANOKO010001195.1:0-3115 GCA_031419335.1 Planctomycetota bacterium | reverse complement strand
CATCAATCGACTCATTCAAACGGATTGTGAGCTCGTCGGCGGGGATTCCGGAGGCCCTCTCTTCAACATGCACGGCGAAGTCATCGGCATCAACAGTCGCATCGGCCAACCGTTGGAATTCAACTTCCATGTTCCCACTCTCGTCTATCAACAGGAATGGGAGCCACTCACCCAGTCCGAAGACATCGACTGGTCCAAGGACCGCGAGGAGGGTCGAAACCTGGATCGGAAGCGTGGTGCGCTCCTGGGTCTGTCAGGCCAATCGGACGCCGCAGGACTCAAAGTCACGAAGGTCTACTCGGACGAACCTGCCGCGTGGGCGGGGATTCAAGTTGACGATATTCTTGTGACATTGGATGCTCAACGTGTCACCGATATGGCTCAGCTCATCGACCGCATCCGCGAGAAGCTCCCGGGTGACGAAGTTCGGATGGAGCTTTTACGCGGCGGCAAAAAGATTGAGTTGACAGCGGAGCTCGATGTGAAATGGGATTGAGTTCAATGACAAATGAACACAGCCCAGGGATAACACCCCTGGGCTGTGGATTTCTATCGCGATGTTCACATCCCCGATCGATCGTCTGATCGATCTGAGACTGCTACTTCGACGATTCATTGGCCGGTGCATCGCAAGCGATGTCGCACTGGTTGTTATCGCAGTCATCCGCCGTGTCGGAGAAATCCGACCCATAGGAGACCGCATGGATCTGGCCGCCATTGTCGCACTTGTTGAACCCACTGAAGCTGTAGGCTTGGTTCAACTCGCCGATGGCATCACCGACATCGTTCAGTTCGCTGACGACAGCGTGCTGGACTTCGCTCAAGCCAACAATCAGGCCGATCACCAGCAGCGTGGCTACCAAAACCAACTCTGCCGACACGATGAAACCGGCTTCGTCATTCCACAACGCATTCATCATCTCTTCACTCCCCTGTACAGGCTCTCACGGAATCTGGAAACACCGGGCAGCGCTCACTGAGACAACATCACCCAAAGGCAATGGTTCGCGCCACCCACACACATCCGGAGCCAATCGCACGAGGAACACTTTGCTGGGAAGGAAGAGGGGCCTCGTGTGGCCAATTATTGGAGAGAGCATCTCGTGTGCCGACCTGAGTAAAATCGCCGATCTGTGAGGTTTAACTGGTCTCGGAGGCCAGCGCTTCTCCACGGATAGCTGTGTTTGTACAGGAGTTGAAACATTTTGACTTGCAAATGTGTGAGGACATTCGATCGCCGGTTGCCGTTGTGATCCAGCCTGAATCATGAGGGACCGTTGGTCAGCAACCTGAGTTCTGGATAAGCACTCCGATTTTCACCACGAAACACACGAAACACACGAAAAGTCAGAAGGACTCGGGCCAATTCACCAAGACTTCCAGCGAAACGAATGCTGACGGGTGCCGAACTCTCGATAGACTTGCCAAGGCATTCTCCTCTTTTCGTATTTTTTGTGCCTTTCGTGGTTCGACTCGAGTGTGATGGGGCTGTGTTTCTATACCAAACTCAGGTATTCAGGGGTAAGCGCGACAGACCGCATGGATCAGCAATGAAGAGCAGGCCAAAGCGGGGTATTGTAGGGGACGCAGCCCACCCTTATTGAAAGCGATACGCTGGGTTGGTCCGCGAAAAGTCCAGCGGTTTCAAGCCCGTGTTCGTCTTGAGTCCAGTATAAGCGTAGTCTTCAACCAGAGGCGGTTCGATGCCCGTTTGCTGGGGGAACCCAAAGTTTTGAATACGCAATGGGAGCCCACTGACCTTCTCAATGAACAGTCGACTCTGGTGAAAACGAAACTGACGACGGGGCCGTGGGTGAGTGACCTCCAGTGCTTCGCACTCGATACGCCCAAACTTGGCATTCGGATAATACGTCACAGCCACTTCGCCGTACTTCGACTCCAACTCCCACTGCGTGACGACCAGTTGGACCATTCGGCGCAACCCCAGGTCGGAAACGGGGTGGCGGGCTTCGGCTGTCACCTGGGGGTCGTTAATGGGCAAAGTGAGAGTCCCCAGCAAGGACTTGGGGCCCGACCCCTCATGCACGAGCAGGCTGGCGGGATCTTGTGAGGAGTCATAGATCACTTCGCGTCCCTCGTGTGGAGCCGCATACTTCAGATAGACCGCGAACGGCTGCTCCCGCACTCGGATCTGCATCATTTGGGTCGTGAGGGTGTTGCCCAGCAGCTCACGCTTGGTCAGGGTTCCCTCGTAGTCCGAGAGAGAGTCGACCTTGGCCAAAGCCGTTTTCGCCATGGCAATCGCCGGGACGAGTGGGTGGGTCTGTGTGTTTCCAGCGGATGGTTGGCTGGGGGTTTGTCCGCTTTGGGCGCGGACCACTCCCGCTGTGATCCACAGGACACAGACCGCGACCAGTACAGCACCCGTCACTCGCAGGAAATTGACCATCATCGACTCCCTCAACACTCAATGTCACGAGTCGGTCACGGACTCTGCAGCTTCTTGACATCATCTTGCAGGTTATTGATCTCAGCCACGGCCACAGAACCCAGCACCACTCCAGTGACTCCCAGCAGTAAGAGTGAAGTATTCACGGGATCGAGATAGCCGAATTGCCCACGCACGACATCCGCATCCGGGACATACGCCATATCGAGTTGCTGCAGCGCTTTGGCCGGTGCTGCGGCGGGCTTCCAGACGCGAATCGCAATCGTCTGCTCTTTGATGGTCAGTTGATACGCCCCGGGTTTAAGGGAGGGGAGGATGTACTCTCCCTTGTCGTTTGTCTGGACCGTCACAACGAGTTTGCCGTCTTGCTTCAGAGTCACCGGAGTCTTGCGGAGGGGTTTCCTGGCCCCATCAATGAGCGTCCCTTTGAACGAACCATCGCTTCCCAGGGCCACGTCGGGGATGATGGACTTGGCAGGGGCAGCTGCGGTCGACGCAGCGGGCTTCCCCTCTTCGGTCCAAGCGACGCTCGGAACCAACAGGGTCATCCCTGCGGTCCAAGCCAGCGTGCGTTGCAGTCGTTTCCAGGTTGACATCGAATACTCTCCAGGTGAGGTGTGTGAAGACGTTGATCAGCGCCAGTTGCGAAGGTGTTCCACGAGACGAATCTCGACGTGGGGTACGGCTTCCGTGAGCCGTGTGCTC
>JANOKO010001194.1:0-2998 GCA_031419335.1 Planctomycetota bacterium | reverse complement strand
TTGTAGACGTAAGCCTTTCCGTCCTGACGATGGGACAAGAGTCCCTTCGTCTCCAGGTGCCGGATCATCGTCCGCACCGAGGAGTAACTCGGCGGGTCGGCGAGTTCCTCCAGCACCTCGCTGACGGTCGCTTCCCCGAGTTGGTGCATGACATCCATGATCTGCCGCTCGCGGCGGGCAAGATCTTCGACGGGTTGCTTCTTGATCATTCCCGACCCCCTTGTATGTGGCAATGGATTAACACGTGGCAATGTATTGCCATACGATGGCCTTGTCAAGGCAAGGTTGGGGAGTCGAAACAGACGCAGTGCCTGCGCAGACTGTCAAACATCGACACATGAATCGACTTTGACCAGTTCCAGGTTGCGTGAGATGTGCGTCCCTTGAACCGTAGGAGAACCACTGCTGGCCCATTCTTGATCGAATTCATGACATGGTGCGGAGCGAGTGATGCGAACGCCGTCAGCCAGCAATTCAGCTGTGGCGGGATCGGGGCACCGGGCGTCGCATGGACTTGCGGACGGCGGGAGTGTGCCCTCAGAACCTCGATGCCCGGAACGGGGCTGGGTCCACATGCGGCGTCACCCCCGTCATCAGTTCCGATAACAGTTTTCCCGTTCCAGTCGCCAGGGATACACCCAGCATACTATGTCCGGAGGCCACAAAGGTGTTCGACAACCGAGGCACACGATCGATCAGGGGCTTACCGTCACAGCTCATCGGTCGCCAGCCGAACCACTGTTCTTCGACAGGCTCGCCGAATGGGTCGCGCAGGTACTCGCTCGCTCCCCGCCTAAGCAGTCCGAGGCGCTGTGGATTGAGCGTCGAGTCGTACCCAGCGAACTCCATTGTCGATCCGATGCGGTATCCGGTTTGGAAGGGCGTGATCGCGACATGATACTCTTCGAGGATCATGGAGTGCTTGGGACAAACCTGGGGACGGCCCATCGTGATTGAGTACCCTTTGCCCGGCTGGATCGGCGGAGTGTAGCCCAGGGTCTTTCCGAGCAACGGCGTCCACGCCCCCGCCGCAAGAACGAACTGGTCAGCTGTGTGCTCTCCACCGGCAGTCAATGCGGCTTTGATCTGGCCGTGTTCCTGAGCGAAGCCGAGAACTTCGGTGTGTTCCTTGATCGTGACGCCGATTTCAATCAGCCGCCGCTGCCATGCTGCCATCAATTGGCTCGGACGCAGATGGCTGTCGCGGGGATACTTGAAGGCTCCTGCCAGTCCTGGCTTCAGGGCCGGTTCCAACTCGACCAATTGTGTCCCGTTGAGCGGCTCGGCACTGACGCCATATTCACGAGTCATCAGAGTGTTGGTGGCTGCGTACTCATCGAACAACTTCTGTGTGGCGAAGACAAACAGCATTCCAGTCGTGTCGAATTCGGTATTCGTCAGCTCCGACTGAAACAATCTTCGGTACTCCTGGTCGGACGATTGCAGCAAGGCATGGAGCGCGTGCCCGGTCGACAGCATGTCCTGTTGATTGCAGTATTGGGCAAATTTCATGAGCCACCCCCACAACCGCAAGTCGATCCGCGGTCGAAGATAGAAAGCGGAATTGTTGTTAAACATCGATTTGAGTGTCTTCGTGATCGCACCAGGCCGACACAACGGCAGCACATGACTCGGGCTGATATAGCCGCAGTTGCCATGAGAACAGGCTTTACCAAAGAGCCCTTTGTCGAGGACTGTGACTTCTTTACCGGCTTGTCTCAGATAGTACGCGACTGCAGCTCCAATGACGCCCCCGCCGACGATCACCACTCGTTGTCCAGAACTCATGCTCGAATTTCCAGCTCGAAAGGACCATGCCGGGAGAACGGCGATCCCGCCGCCGTTCATTGTTCCCTTGTGGAGAGCGATCATAGGGGGTCGGGGCCTGGAGATCACAGTGTCCAGTGCGTGCCCCGCGTGTGAAAACTGCATTTTCGGTGGGACGATTTGCAGGGAGGCACTGCCAGGGAGGAGGCCATATGACTTTGACGGGCGCTGGGGGACACACACACACACAGACGAGGCTCATTGCGTCTCGCATTCTGAAAATACGCAGACCCGAAAAGTGATCTTGCTGGGATTTGGGGGGGCATGAGACACTCCCTCACTGCAAGTGGTCTTTCTTCCTCTGTTCCGCCCTTCGATGTCACACTGCAGATTCCTGACTGGCATATTGATCGCCTTGCTTTGTGCAGGCTGCGCAGGGGGTCTATCGTCCTGGCGGACGGTGGGTGTGGTGCCGGTAAAGGCGGCCAACCCGTTGTTTGTGTCGACTACGAACGAAGATTTTCTGTGGGAACGCATGGTCGAGACGCTGGAGGATTTCCAGTTCCCGATACGCAAAGAGAACCGCCAGTCACGGGTGATCGAGACCGATTATAAGGTCGGGGCCAGCCTCTTCGAGCCGTGGCATGGCGACTCAGTGGGTTTCTCGAGCCGGCTGGAAAGTACGCTGCAATCGGTCCGCCGCCGGGTCGTCGTGACGATGATCCCCAGCGACCAGCAACCGGGCTATACCGTCAATGTGGAAGCCTACAAAGAATTTGAAGACCTGCCGGGCGTCGCCGCCAATTCACCCGGCGGGGCGACGTTCCTGGAAAGTAAGCCGCTCGACCGCGACCTGAATCTCGTGGTCGGTCAGTCTGCCCCGTCGGGATGGATGTGGGCCGGACGGGACTATCAATTAGAGCAATCGATTGTCGGGCAATTGCGTTATTTGCTGGGGCGTTGAAGGATGCAGAACGATGAGAATGCCACTCTGAAGAGGATCTGGGGCCAGGCACCGTTTGTGTCGACGGGATCGGGCCTTCGCCTGTTTGAACTCGTGGCATCTGTGACTCATCAATTTGCACAGCCAGTGTTTTCGGCGTCTACGTTTGCCTGGATGGTGAGACGCCTGGCCAGTGGTTCTGATGGAACACGAGACTGGTCCTTCACGACCTGGATTGTGGCTGCCCCGTGGCTGTACACCGCTTGGCTGATCTGGTTTCTCGGGCTG
>JANOKO010001193.1:0-10870 GCA_031419335.1 Planctomycetota bacterium | reverse complement strand
CGCCGGGGCCTGCTCCCACCAAGTACACGACGCCAGTTCGCCCAGAGCGAGGAGGTTTCCAAGAGGACGCTGTATCAGTCATGAGTTCGCAGGAGCGCTGGGGGCGGTGGGAGTCGTGACCGGGGGCGGCGGGTCAGCCGCAATCTTATCGAGTTCCTTCACAATCGACGTGATGCTGGGGCGATCACCCAGCGACTGACCCACATAGCCAAACCGCAACCGGCCCCGAGTGTCGAGAATATATGTCGCAGGCTTGGATAGATTCTTGCGAATGCCGAGTTGGTCTACGGCCTTGAGCTCCACATCGAGCAACACCGGAAACGGCACAGGGCGATTGGGATCCTCCAGAATCTCCCGTGAACTCGCCAACAGCTTGTCGAGCTTTCCCTGCCCGTCCTTCTTCTCAACCGGATAGACGAGGAGCACCTCCGCCCCGCGCCCTGAGATCTCGGCATAAGCACGGATCAACTGCGCCGTTTGAGTCGAGCAATACGGGCAGACCGGCTCCGTATTACCGCGAGTGATCACCAACACCACGATCTTGTCGGCGGCATAGTCCGCCACGCGGGTCGTTTTGCCGTCGATGGTACTGAATTCCAACGACAACACCCCTTCATCGGGACTGACGTTGGTCTGAACATCGTCTAGAAACACAATGGGGCCGACATTGGCATAGGGATCGATAAACTCGGATCGATCGCGCAAGGCCGTCTGAAACTTCGGATTCGGGGTGTTGGGATCCGTGCCACCACCACACCCGGTGACCAGGAGGAAGGAGAGACTCAAAACCCATTGATGACGCATTGGCTGCCCCCATGCATTTGAATGTGAGAGGGCTATACCTTATCGGCTAGGTGTTGTCCGGTTCAACGGCTGTTGACTGCGGAACTGGTCCCGCATCTCTCACCCATATTCACAGTCCCGGCGGTGGCGGTAGCTCAAGGTATCTGGGTTTCACGGGACCAAGCGTCGCATCGGGAGGAGCTGGCAGCAATTCCACACGACCTCGCAATCCATCGGGACGAATCTGTCCCGTTTCACGGGTCGTTGAGGATCCCTCTTCCGCCAGAGTGTTTCGAGGTGTCAACTGAGAGCGCAGGCTCCGCACCGATTGATCCAGTGTTGTCACCATCAGTTGGAGTAGCGCATCCTCGTCAGTCGTCGTTGTTGATTCACTGGGCAACTCCACTTCCACAATGCTGCGCCGCATCGACTCGTGTACGTACCCGGCCAGTGATCCGGTCTTATACACACCATCGAAGGGTGCCGAGTCGTATTCCTTGAGAAGCTCGCGTGGCAGGAAGTCATCACTTCGTACGGTGCCGCGCGAGCTTCGAGACTCGGTGACATGAATCACCAGTTCCGGATGGAATTGATTCAGGAGTTGCACGATCGCACGAGTTTCCGGCTCGCTGCCGGGCTTCTCACCGGTTTCACGTCGTGGGCTGGCTGTGAATCGGGAAGTCGGAAAGTTGCGGTTCAGTTCGACCCCGCGAGAGTTGGTCAGCGTCCGATCCGCCAATCCGTCGGGGTTCGGGGCGCGAACCACCAGAACTGACAATTGAACCGGCATCAATTCCTGACGAGCCAGCACTCCAGCCAGCTGTTCGACGAGTGCCACAGTCGCTTCAGAGTTCCCAGACAGACTGCTGAGAACCGCGATGCGTTTGGGGCCTTTGCCGAACACGGCGGTCTCGATAGGGCGTTGCTTAATACTCTCGTAATCACGTCGCCACTTCACAACGCCCAGCACGATCGGCTTCGCAACTGAACTCCCTGGTGTCGATTCTGGAACTGGGCGAGCCACCTCGCGTGGAATAGCAGGCTGGCGCGCAAGGGGAACGACGACTGGCGATCGCACCGGAAACGCTGCTGGCGGACCGAGGTCCACATCGAGTTCGAGAAACTGCCGCTCTAAGCGGAGTAATTCGCGAGGATCGCGAGGCGCAGTTCGCTCGGGCGGTCGCTGCTTGGCCTGCGGGACGGAACGAGGGGGAACAGTCGGGCGTTGGGCGTTGGCATGATCACCGGGCCCAACGAGGACCACTGCAATCAACATCGCCGCTCCAAAGCTGGAGGATCGACTCATCTCTGGACCTCCGTGGGGGTGTCACGGAATCAAGCAGGAAAGAACTTCGGGCCGGTGAGGTCACCCGCTCGAAACAGAAGTCATTCAATCGTCTTCACAACTCAAACGCATCCGCAGTTCATCCAGTTGCCGGGCATACTCCTCGCATGTCGAGTGGACATGCTCGCCCTCCGTGATGAAGCGGATCGTGTCGCTCAGTGGCAACCGGTCTTCCAGAATCTGCTCGAACTCGTCCAGATCGTGTCCATACATGATGAGCAGCTTGTGCTCATCAAACTGGATTTCCATCGGAAACCGAGAGTGCATGACGGCGATGCCGGTGCAGCCATCGTTCGTGAGCAGGTCTTCGAAGTCGTACAGCGTACTTCTCAAGATGGGGAGATCGATCTGCTCGCGGAAAATGTCGAGGTGGCCATCCTGTTCATCCTCGTGGCTGGTTTCCAGTACCACGTTGACTTCATTCCCCAGCGGCTCCAGGAGATCGATGAACAGATCGAACAATCGCTCCTTGGTCTGCGCCGCCATGATGACTGGAATTTTGGTTCCAGTTTCGGGGTCGCGGTACGTGTCGCGCCTCCATCCTGCACTGGGGACAACATGCAGATCCATCGACGGACGCACCGCATCGGTCAGCAGAAAGCTGCCGTATCGGGCAATCCGCAGATGCTCTTCGAGCTGCTTCGTCGACGCAGAGTCGAAGGTACTGCGAGATTTGGCGGGCGATCCATCGCGGAAGGCGTCCTTCGTCAGTCGCTTGAGGAAACCCATGTTTCCCTCCTTCCGGTCGATTCGTGGTGGCGGTTCACGAACACCGGTTGAGTGGACAGCCATCGCTGCACAATTCAATCGGAGTTCGCACCAACCATAGCACGCGGCCAAGACAAGGATGAGACAGCTCCATTCCCTGCCCCAGTTTTCAATGAAGCGGCTGAAGAGGATGCCACGGGAGCCATTTGGTACGGCTCGACCAATTGGGCAAGAGATCGTTCTGTAAGGGATGTAAGAGGGAATACTGGGGTAACAGGGTCAGTTTTCAGTGTCAGCAATCAGCGAAGAGTGTCAGTCCCTGACGGTTTCTTCCGGGCCAGCAGCCATTCGCGACCAGCCCTCTGCCAAAAGAAAACAGGTGGCTGAGAGAACCCAGCCACCTGTTCGCATTCATCTTGCGAATCAGAATTACTTCTTCTTCGCAGCCTTCTTCGCGACTGCCTTCTTCGCAGGAGCCTTAGCTGCTGCCTTCTTTGCTGCTGCCTTCTTCGCCATGAGTCTCGTCCTTCCAAGAGAACCTGTGTGGTGTCCTGCCGCGGCTACCGGGAGCTTGTGATCGACGAGGACGGCCACTGTTGAGTTGAACTGGTCTACCTTGACCAGTTCGCTTGAACTCGATTGTTGGTGATTGGTCCTTCCACCGACCACCAACTCCCGCGTTCAAACATCACATGCGGCAAATGGTATGAAATCGGCGAATGCATGCAACCCTATTCTTGACACTTTCTGCACAATCTCTAGATGTGGAACAAAAGTGCAAACCGGCTCGACTGTCGCGATCCCTCTCATCAGCGCGCTTCGAACCGCGCTTCGAACGCTCTTTGGTACACGCAATCATCACTCACACTCGTCGAGTCATGTGTCGCGCCGGGTTCTTTGACAGACCACCGCATCGATCCCTGCGACGAACGATTATCTGTTCGAAGCAGGCCTCTACGGCGCGTGGTTCAAGCATGCTGAAGCGATTGCGATCATCAGTCAGTGGACATCAGGGCCTGCGAACCGAGATTCCAGTGAGACACTTGAAACCGTGTGAAACTGGCTGTTTTCCCGAACTCGGGGTAGAGTGGCGTGGATCGTTCTGCGTCTGTCCGTACTTGTTCTCGCAGGTGTTGAGACCTGTTCCCTGTGGATCGTTGGACGATGAGTAAAGAGAGTCACCCATGACTGAACCCCATGATCGACCCGTGGACTCCGCAGTCGACAAGACGCGGATGCTTCCGTCGGGCGAGCTGCCACCGGAGTCGTCTCAATCAACTGATGCGCACTCACGTGCGGGTCAAATGTTTGGTGACTTCAAGTTGCTGCGTCGTCTCGGCAAAGGTGGCATGGCCGAAGTCTGGCTGGCGGAACAATCTCGTCCGAAACGAAACGTCGCGCTCAAATTCATGCACACCGAGTTGATGGATGACCCGCTCTACGTCAAACGCTTTGAACGTGAAGCTGATGCCGCAGCCGGTCTCACCCATGCCAACATCGTGCAGGTGTACTCCACCGGGACTGTCAACAATCAGCACTACATCGTGCAGGAATACGTCGAAGGCCAAACCCTTCGCGAGTATCTGCAGAAGCTGGCCTCGCAAAACAAACGCATCGCCGTGACTGCGGCCCTGCAAGTGCTGCGACAGACAGCGGCCGCTCTGGAAGCGGCCTCTGAGAAGGGCATCGTGCACCGCGACATCAAGCCCGAGAACATCATGCTGACTGACAAGGGCGTGGTGAAGGTGGCGGACTTTGGACTGGCCCAAGTCGAACAGGGAGGAGAATCACTGCACCTCACCAAAGCCGATACCACCATGGGGACGCCGCTCTACATGAGTCCCGAACAGATTCGCGCTGAAAAACTCGATCAACGTTCCGACCTCTATTCGTTTGGTGTCACGGCGTATCACATGTTGTGTGGTCAGCCCCCCTTCAAAGGAGATTCGGCGATGGCGGTGGCGGTGCAGCACCTGCACAATGCACCGCCGTCACTGGCTGAACGTCGTACGGACCTGCCGAAACCACTGTGTGCTTTGGTCCACAAACTCCTCTGCAAAAAACTGGAAGACCGTTATCAAACATTCACCGAAGTCCTCGACGATATTCGGTTGATGTCCAAGGCTCACAAGAGTGGCACACTCGCCGAAGTGACCATTGCCACCTCTGAACCTGACGAAAGCCTGCCCCCCGCCCGCAGACTCTGGGGTCAGCGACCCTGGTTGACCCTGACTCTGCTGGTGCTGCTCACCGGGTGTGCCAGCGCAGGGATCGGATGGCTGATGCGATCTCGTCTCGGACCCGCGTCACCTGCGACAGAAGTCTTCCACAAACTGCCCTCGGCCAAAGATCAATTCGTTCAGGCCATGTTTCTGGTCGACAACGAGGACGCCTGGAAAGCCGTCGGAAAACATTTCAGAGATCAACCCAAGGACACTCTCTGGGTCCACCGCGCCGAAGAACAACTCCTCTTGTTTTACCTGAAGGACAAGAGTCGAGAACCCGAGGCCCGAAAGCAGATCGCAGTGCTGGAGGGTCTGAAAGGCGAAGATATGCGTTTCTATGCCGAAGCCCAACTCGCAGAAGCCTATCTGGCCGCAGGAGCCCGTGACTTCACAACAGTCAAGAATAAGCTCAGTACACATAGAGGAGCCTTCGAATCGAAACTTGCTGGAGCCTGGAAAGACATGTTTCGCAGCCTGGATTTTATGGCCAACGGTCCCCGGTAGTCTTCTCAACGGCCCTGTAGGCAATCTGGTATTCGGCTCCCGGAGGGGATCATTCCCAGTCTTCACTGTTTGTGGAGATTGACGCACGGAGGCGCTGTTGACGAAGATAGGGGGAGATTTGTCTCGGGAGTTGGCGGGCCAGGCCACGGCGAATGAGGAGCTCAAGGGAGTGATGCGGTCACTGATGAAGACGACGATCGAGACCATGCGCTTCTCGGAGATGAGTGTGCCTCTGGGACGAGTTCGATCGGCAGTCGAGGCGAAGGCTGGAACTCGAGTGGACGAGGTGAACGGCACGGGCGGTGAGGGGGCAGAGGACCCTTCCGCGTGAAACTCCGGCACCAGCGCGAGCGCCTGCAAAGACCCCACCTTCAGAAACAATCGGAACCGTGATTCTGCTGAATCTTCGGAATCCCCTCTCGCTGGACACCTGCATCTGTCTCAATGGCGCATGCTCCCCACCATCGCAATCCCCTGCCGCCGAAAGACCACACTCGATTGCAAAAACTCAAGCAATGCGTCGGCGTGTCACAATCGCTGACTGGCTTGCCAGCTACGGGCATCAGTTCTCACAATACCCCGGCTCTTCAATCAGTGAAGAGTGACCGCTTCTCCTCGCCTCCTGCCTGATCCCCCACCATGCCCGCCATCACCAAGCTGCTTGTCGCCAACCGATCCGAAATCGCGATTCGAGTGTTTCGGTCGGCCACGGAACTCGGCATTCCGACGGTGGCGATCTATGCGCACGAAGACAGGTACGCGCTGCACCGATTCAAGGCCGATGAAGCTTACCAGATTGGCACATCAGGAGAGCCGATCAAGTCCTATCTGAGCATCGACGCCATCATTGCCGTCGCGCAAAAAGCCAAGGCGAATGCAATCCATCCCGGGTACGGCTTCCTCTCGGAAAAGCCCGAGTTCGCGCAGGCTTGCGCCAAGGCAGGGATACTCTTTGTCGGTCCCACCGTCGATCAACTCCAACGACTGGGTGATAAGACGGCGGCGCGTAAGATCGCTGCTCAGGCCAACGTCCCTATTCTCAGTGGAACGGAAAGTGCCATTCAAGACGCCAACGAGGGATACGCAGCCGCGTGCCAACTCGGCTTCCCAGTGATCCTCAAGGCTGCACACGGCGGTGGCGGACGCGGCATGCGCGTCGTCGAGTCCGAGGACCAGTTTATCGCCAATTACGAAACCGCCCGAAGAGAGTCGTTGGCCGCCTTCGGCAGTCCCGACATCTTTCTCGAACGGTTCATCCGCCGCGCTCGCCACATTGAGGTCCAACTTCTCGGCGATCAGCACGGAAATCTGGTTCACCTCTACGAGCGCGACTGCTCGGTCCAGCGGCGGCATCAGAAGGTGGTCGAGATCGCTCCAGCTCCGAACCTCGATCCGCAAGTGCGCGACGCTCTGTGCCAAGCAGCCGTGAAGATTGGCCAACAGGTCGACTTCGGGAGGGTGCTTGAAAATGGTAAACGGGCTTGCTACGAAAACGCGGGAACGGTCGAGTTCCTCCTGGATGCCGATTCGAACCAGTTTTTCTTCATCGAGGTCAACCCGCGCATCCAGGTCGAGCATACCGTGACTGAGGAGGTGACCGGATTCGACATAGTCAAGTCTCAACTGTTAGTCGCGCAGGGCTTCCCTCTCAGCGACCCCCGCATCGGAATTGAGAAACAAGCAGACATCACCACCACCGGTTTTGCCATCCAATGCCGAGTCACGACGGAAGACCCCGAGAATAATTTCACACCCGATTACGGCAAAATCGCCCACTATCGGTCGGCAGGCGGAATGGGAATACGGCTCGATGCCGGGTCCGCGTTTTCTGGCGCAGTGGTCACTCCCTACTACGATTCGCTCATGGTCAAAGTCTCCGCACGGGGGCGACGGTTCGTGGACGCCATCTCCAAGATGCAGCGTTGTCTGGCTGAGTTCCGAGTCCGGGGAGTCAAGACCAACATTCCCTTTCTGACGAATCTGCTGGCACATTCAACGTTCGTCGAGGGGACTTGTACGACGCGATTCATTGACGAGACTCCCAAGTTGCGGGAGATTCCGAAACGCCGCGATCGCGCGACGAAAGTCCTGTCGTACCTCGGTGATGTGATCGTCAACAAGAACTCGCTGGTCAAGGGGAGGCCCGTCGCCATCCGCCACACTCCAGCTCCGGTTCCGAAATCGGACCGACCAGTGGATTCGAAAGTGCCTCTCCCCACGGGGGCGCGGCAGGTCTTTCTCGATCAGGGAGCCAAGGGTCTGTCCCAGTGGGTTCTCGAACAGAAACAGTTACTGATCACCGACACCACATTTCGTGATGCGCACCAGTCTCTCTTGGCCACCCGGTTTCGGACGTTCGACTTACTGCAAATCGCGCCGATCTACGCCGAGAAGTTGCCCCAGCTGTTCTCGCTCGAAATGTGGGGAGGTGCCACGTTTGATACCTCCATGCGGTTTCTCAAGGAGTGTCCGTGGGACCGATTGACAGAGATGCGGAAAGCGTGTCCCAATATTTTGTTCCAAATGCTGCTGCGGGCCTCGAATGCCGTGGGGTATACGAACTATCCGGACAATGTCGTGCGCGAGTTCGTGAAGGAAGCTCGCGAGTGTGGGATCGATGTCTTCCGCGTCTTTGACTGCCTGAACTGGGTAAAGAACATGGAGGTCGCGATAGACGCGGTCTGCGAGGCGGGCGGTATTTGCGAAGCGGCCATCTGCTACACCGGAGACATCACCAACACGGCCCGCAAAAAGTATGACATTGATTACTATGTCAAACTCGCCAAAGACCTGGAAAAAAGGGGGGCGCACATCCTGGCCATCAAGGATATGGCCGGACTCTGCAAGCCGGAAGCCGCAGCCAAGCTGGTGGAGAGGCTGAAGAAGGAAATTGGCATTCCGATCCACTTCCACACTCACGACACCAACGGGATTCAGGCCGCGTCGTACCTGCGAGCTGCCGATGCCGGTGTCAACATCGTCGATTGTGCCATGGCCCCTCTTTCGGGGGGGACCTCCCAGCCGAATCTCAACACACTGTGCGAGTCATTACGATTTCAACCTCGCAGCACTGGATTGGATACCAAGACGCTGGACGAGGTGGCTGAGTATTGGCGGTCCGTTCGACAGTATTACACGGCTTTTGAGAGCGTGCCGCTGGCTGGCACAGCGGATCTCTATAACCACGAAATGCCCGGCGGGCAGTACACGAACTTGTTTGAACAAGCGCGGTCGCTGGGCCTCGAAGACCGCTGGAGCGAGGTCTGCCGCCTCTATGCGGAGGTCAATCAGATGTTCGGCGACATCGTGAAGGTCACGCCGACCTCGAAGTCGGTCGGCGACATGGCCCTGTTCATGGTGGCCAATAATCTGACCAGCGAGGAGGTCCTCCACGGCTCCCGCGAACTGTCGTTCCCGGAGGGTGTGATCGACCTGATCAGTGGAGCAATGGGTCAGCCGCCGGGGGAAGAAGGATTTCCCGCCCTCGTGAAGAAGCGCATCCTGGGTGACCGCAAGCCGTTCACCGGACGCCCAGGAGAGGTGCTGCCGCCTGACGATCTCACATCCGCCCGCAAGCGAACGCTCGAATTGCTGGATGGGGAACCTCTCGGTGAACAGGATCTGAAGCGACAAACGTTGTCATATTTACTGTATGGCAAGGTCAATGTCGGTCTTGATGACCAGGGTCTCCCAGTCTACCGGGATGGGAAAGTCTACGAGGCCTATGCGGCCCACCGCCGCAAATACTCGGATACCAGTGGACTGCCGACCCCGAACTTCTTCTACGGTATGCAACCCGGCGATGAAATCACGATTGATATCGAGGTCGGGAAAACACTGTTCATTAAGTACATCAGTCTCAGCGAACCGCACCCCGATGGCACACGCACGGTCTCGTTCGAACTGAACGGTCAGCCCCGTGATGTCACGATCACCGACGCTTCCGCCGCCCCTCAACAAGCTGCCAGAGCCAAAGCGGACCCCGACGACCCCGCGGAAATCGGAGCCACGATGCCCGGCATGGTGGTGCTCGTTCCGTTTAAGTCTGGGGAACAAGTCAGCAAGGGCCAGAAGCTGCTGACACTCGAAGCGATGAAAATGGAGACCTCGATCTACGCCGACCGTGATGGGATCGTCCGCGATGTGCGCGTGAAACCAGGTGATGCCGTCGAGACCGGAGACTTGCTGCTGACACTGGAGTTCCGAGCCGACTAACGCCATCTTTCACACTCAGACTGTCCCGGTGAAATTGACCTGCCAAACGACAACTCAGGAGAGCCGCGATCATGCCACCCAAAAGACGCATCACTTCTGAGGAGGGTTATAAAGAGGCTCTGAAGAGAATCGATCAATGTCGACTCCGCAAGGAACACAACACGACGCTCGACTTGTCAGAATTAGAGCTGATCACTGTTCCACCAGAGATCGGCCAACTCACGTCACTCCAAGTGTTGAGGCTGGAGACCAATAAGCTCACAACTCTGCCACAAGCCATTGGCCAACTGAAATCGCTGGTGGAACTCCATGTGGGCAGCAATCATCTCAATCGAATCCCTCCCGAAATTGGTCAACTCCACTCTCTTTCAGAGTTGCACCTCGGGAAAAATGATCTGGCCGCGTTACCGCAGAAAATCGGGCAACTCAAGAAGCTCTCGAAACTGTACCTCGGCGGTAACCGACTCACTTCGCTGCCCCCGGACATCGGCCAACTGACATCCCTGTCGAGTTTGTATCTCCAGGGCAATCAACTCAATATGCTCCCCAAAGAGATCAAGCAGCTCACGGGATTGAGCGAACTGTATTTACATGGGAATGCCGAGCTGGGCCTTCCCGTGGAAGTTCTGGGTGCCACGTGGAATGATGTTTCGACACAGAAATCGAAGCCAAAACTCCCAGCCGAGATACTGGCGTCCTATTTTCGCATTGTGGGAGATGCGGGAGAGCCGCTCGGGGAATGCAAGTTGATCGTGGTGGGACGTGGGCAAGCGGGGAAGACCAGCCTGATTAAGAGGCTACGGTACGAACCTTACAATCCCCAAGAGCAGGAGACGCATGGAATCACGATTCAGCGGCTGGAATTCGAATTTCCGGGTCAACCGAGCATCCATAGCCGGGTGTGGGACTTCGGAGGACAAGTCGTCTTGCATTCCATGCATGAACTGTTTCTCACCGCGAGGAGCCTGTATCTCCTCGTGCTCGGAGAGCGGGACGACATGCTCGAACGCGATGCCACCTATTGGCTGCAACTGATTCGCAGCTATGCCGGTAACGTTCCGGTCGTCGTCGCACTCAACAAAAGCGCTGG
>JANOKO010001192.1:0-4276 GCA_031419335.1 Planctomycetota bacterium | reverse complement strand
GGTCAGGCCGGCGGGGCCGCAGATCTGAAGATTCGTTCCGTGCGGAATGTTGTGGAGGTAGAGAGCGTTGGATTGAACATAGGCCGTCCACTCTCCCCCGGCGGTCAACGGGGCCGGGTCGTCAGCGCGCACGTCGGTGGCCACCAGCGTGAAGACATTGGATGAGAGGTCAAAGGCGAACAACGAAGCCACCGGCAGAGTGACAGATGGAATGGCGAAGAACGTGACCATGCGCCCTGAAGCATCGAGTCTTGGTTTGAACGACTTCGCATCAATACCCGGCGAAGCAAAATTGGTCACGCCCAGGCTCACGACTTGGGTTTCCAAGCCCGCCATTTTCCACACCGTCACGACGCTACTTGGGGAATTGGAGTCGAGGGGAATCCGGCTTTCAAAAGCCGCCACCTGCCCATTGTCCGAGACGGAGACCTCCGGCACGTTCAGGACGAAGGAGCCGGACAATGGCCACGGCTGCGGACCCAGAATCTGCGTCTCTCCCGTGGCGAGGTCACGGATGAAAATGTCATCCAGTCCGTTGGTGTCTCCGGTCACAAGATCCGTTGCGTCGCTACCAAACACGACGTGCCGCCCTCGCTTGCTCAATATCGCCAGTAATCGAACTGTATAAAGTAGCAGGCAAATAATGTGACATTTGCCAATAAACCACGTTATCCGCCCTATTCAACGGATCAGCATACATAACATCGCCGGCTTGAGCCTCTTTAGCCATCTGCTGATAGAAATCACGATCCCGGCGATACTGCTGAGTCAGCTGAACGCCCAGGGTGATCAACCCGATCATAGAAATCGTGCGAATCAGATACTTCATGTGAGACCTCAGTTCGCCGGACGAGTTTCGAGATAGAGTTGCCTCAACCACTCAGGGAATTCAGAGGCATCGGTGTACAGCAATTCAGCTCTTTAACCTCCTCCAGTCTCTGAAGTTGGGCCGGTGTCATGCCCGCCGTGTCGACAGGGATTGACATCGCCAAGTAGGGGTAAGCGTGGATCGATTCCAGGAACCTTACGACTCGGGCAGAAACAACGTTTCCCATAAAGTCGTTTCCATTCCAGCGGATTCCGGATATACCGTCAACTTGTGATATCTTAATCGTGATGTCAGTCACATCAGGCTCTCGCCCGAAGATCCACACATTCTTGCGTTCGCATTGCGAACAGTCCAATGACACCTGGCCGCATTCGCTACAGATAATCGAGGTTCCACAACACGCACAATGGGCTGGCATTTCGTCCTCGAAGGTGTAGCGAAGCCCGCACCATGGTCCATGTGTACCTTGACGAAACAGCTTGACTCCTTCGGGGAGCTGAAACTGGCTCTCGCGAAACGCTTCAGTGGGGATTTCGTGTGGTTCAAACCCCGAGAAACCCGCAGTCTCGAGTCGTCGCGAACAATCCGCTGAGAATACATAACCACCATTACCTATTAAACCCAACAGCGGGGGGAATACACTACCCCAGAGATAAAACCTTTCAACCTCGTCTTTGCTCACACGTAGTGGCGAGCTATTTCTTGAGCAGTCCCCAGAATGCTTTTTATCACTAAGTCTTTCTAAAGTCCCTCCGTTGAGGTACTCCAGATAGGCCACCTCTTCGATCTCACCGGGAAGCGACTCCAGTACTGGCACGCCATGCGTCTTCCTCAAGCGTCGCGCGTCGTTATGGATGCCAAAATACCGACCCATGCACGGGTCCAGGAAGTAGAAATAGCCGTACTTCCAATCTCGATGGTTGAGACTAATGATGCGCATTAGTTGCCTCCCCCGAGAATCCTGGCCATCATCGTCGTTCGCAAAAAGTAGGTGTAGTTGTCGAGACCTTCTGCGTTCAGGAGATCCTCCCACGCATCGACGACATCCAGGCTTTCCTGAGTCGCCACATTGCCGGGCTGTAAGATCTTCAGTTCGAAGACACCCCAGGTTTCCTGGTAGACAGCTGCAATCTCTGGTGTCCATCCACCCGATTCATGCCACGCATCGGCTCGCGAGGCCATATGATTCAGCAGGAATGCAGCGGGAATGACCGTCAGGAGTTTGGGGGTATACTTCAAGAATTTGCCCGCGATCGAATCGATTCGAGCTTGCTTGTATTTGCCAAAGGCTGCTTTGGTGGCATCCGACAGTATATCGTCGATCCCCGTTGCGCCTACGTTGTTCGCGACGCGCCTGACATCGATGAGGGTGTCGCCCGAGTTGAGCCAATATTTCCCGTATTTCGTGTCGATGTCTTTGACCATGTCGTCATACGCAATCCGGAGTTTCATCTTGTCGGGTGATTTTTCGATGATATCTTCGCACGAAGGTTGTCGAGTGAATCCATCAAACACTGCTGGATCATTCGCCTTCAACTCTTCCATTTGCAGTCTCCAAAACTTCTTCTGAACGTCACTGATCTCTTCATGCACGTAAGTTGGAAGTCGTTTGATGTTCTCTGGAAGATCCATTCCTACCGTCCCGGTTTGATCAAACAGTTCCTTGGCGGCGACTTGGTAGCGATGGTGGTCCTGCCAACCCTTTGTGGCGTCTTGAACATCGACACCGATTGTCTTATTGAAGTTGTTGGTGTATGGAGGCGCACCCATCACCACCGGGGCGATGGTATCAATGATGGTGATCGTAGTGTACGGAGTCGCACTCAGTAGCAACGGGGCACTGGTGTTAATAACAGTAATCGTGGTATCGATCGGCCCGCTCAACCCGTCCAGCAGTAACCGGCATTCCAGTGCCGCAACTTGGAACCTCTCGTCATGGTGTGTTCCTTGTCGGCGGCGGCGACTACCCACCTTACGCCCCCCCCCCAGAGTCCCCACGAGACGCAACAACAGTGTGGATGCAATGCCCATGATGACTCATCCCAGAAGCGGGACGTGATTCGCGAGGGGGTCCGAAAGACGCAACGGTCGAGAGATCGACCTACGCGGTTCAGAATAATCGAGTGGATGCAACTGTCAACATCTTTCTGGTCCCTCCAGGCAGATTTTTCCAGATTCCCCCCGCGTCTCTTCATGGGGTCAACGGCATTGCCTCTCCGTCAGGTAACACCGACTCGTCTGTCGAGATTGACGGACGAAATTACGGTGGCGTGTTCTCAATTATCAGTCCGGCGTGTGGGCGCTTCCCCAGCAGGGCGTCGATGGCGGTGGCGAATTCCCAGTCGCTCTTGTTTACGGGCTGGGTGAACCGCAGTGTGACTTGGTTAGCCTCAGCCGACAGGACCACGGCATGCGGCAGTTCCATGAGCCGAGAGACATTCAAGAAGATCGGCCCCTCTCGGTGGGTGGCTGGCAAGTCTGTCAGGTTGAGTTCGGTAATGGAGTCATGGAATAACGATGCGTATAGCCCCCAACCGGCGGCATGACGCGCCCCTTCGAGAGTCAGCGGCTTGCCCTTAACACCATCCAACTTCCGGATCGCCGTGACGGCTCGCACAACATCCCAGACACGGGCGCTATCATCCGTCTGGCCGAGTAAGGCGAACCGGCGGCGGATATGTGTCCGCTCCCGTTCATCGCGAGTCCATTCAGTCGGACCGACACCGCGCGGGGCAAAGTAGGCATGGACGATCCCGGCCTCGCGGCACTGCTTACAGAAATTCATGAACTCGGTGGCGTAAGGCTCCGCCAGATCATACACGGCCTCGCTACGCCCCATCGCGATCATCTGGCTCACGCGTTCCCATTCGGTCTGATCGAGAACATGCAGAACCACGCGTTCTGCCTGGGTTCGATCCATAGCTTCAGCGGAAGCGACGGTCATCGGCAACCGGTACGGCTCCTGGCTGAGGAACTCGAAGTCAGTCCAGCGGATGCCGCGTTGTGCGACGGAGGAGAGTTCTTTCAGGTCGACCGAATCGTCGGTCGACGTGTAGGGCCACGCGCGGAACGACTTCTCGAAGAGGCTGAGCTTCCCGTCCTCCTTCATCGTATTCCACTCCGCGATCGTCTTCGGCACCGCATGCTTCACCACCGGCACGAACTCTTCCTGAATCCGCGTGTTCCGTTGATCCTTCGGCAGAGTCTCAAACACCTTCAGTTGCTCCGGCTCAAAAAATTTCACAGCCACCTTGTCGATCGGTGACTCACTCTGCTTGAGGAAGCGGTTGAACCAGACGAACTCGTGGGCCTGGAGTTCCTGCGTGTCCTCATGCGGCCCTTCCGTAATGTTCAACCCGAGGTTTCGCGGCTGGCCGTACAGGTCATAGATCCGGCGGACCTTGGCGTGAACGTCGACGACGCCATCCAGCGGGAAGATCGTGTCCT
>JANOKO010001191.1:0-1714 GCA_031419335.1 Planctomycetota bacterium | reverse complement strand
CGAAAAGCCTTACAAACCCAATGCCTGCTCAATGAATTATCCCCGCCTGCCGCCGCCACCCCCCTCCCCCAAAAAATCCGCAACCTGCTCCAACGCCTGCTCAGACTCGCGGTATGAGACGGAGAGATGCCCGAAAGTGCAGCATCATGAAACCAAGAATCCGTTTCGGATTCCGAAGGCGAGTTTTGATACGCACTGGCATCTGATCGGTGGGACTGGCAAGGGGAAGACGACCGCGATTCACACGCTGTTGCATGGGTTGTTGCTCGACCCGATTGATGAGCCGTGTGTGGTCATCGTCGACCGGATGGGGAATCTCTCTTTCGAGTTGCTGGCGTGGATGGCATCGGAATATTGCACGGACTTTGTACGTGACCGGCTGGTGTACATCGAGCCGAGTCGCGAAGACGTGGTGATCGGATTTAATCCCCTGCATTACGACACGCAGGCTCACGGATATTACAAGGTGTCGCGAGCGGCTGAGATTATATTGAAAGGGTGGGCTTCGCAGAATCTGGAAGAGATGCCACGCTTGGGACGTTGGTTGTTCAATTCGTTTTGGGCTGCGGCTCAGCTGGGGCTGACGATCTCGGATTGCATCCATTTTCTGATGCCGGGGTCGCCATATCATTCTCAGCTCTTGAACGCTCTGCCCGAGTCTTTGCGGATCGAGTGGAGCGATCTGATTGGCACGCGGTCCGCAGAAGTCAGCCGCATCCTCGAATCGACGCGGAACCGCCTGAAGCCGTACTTTGAGTCGCCCATTTTGCGGCAGATGTTTGGGTCGACGAACAATCGCCTCGATATGTCGCAGTTCATGCGGCAGGGCAAGATTGTCATTTTGAATCTCGCTCCGGGCAATCGATTGCCGGAGCAGGTGGCCGATGCGATAGGCGGTTTGGTGATCAATGAAGTGCTGACCACCGCACGATCACTCCCCATGGGGATGAAGTACCCGACGTTTTTGTTTCTGGACGAGTTTCAGCGATTCGTTGGTCCGGATCTGGAATCCGCGATTCCCGAAATGCGGCAACTCGGCGTGAAGTTGATCCTCAGCCATCAGTCGTTCAGTCAGTTGGAGCGGGGCGATACCGACCTTACGTCGCTGATCTTTCAAGCTCAAAGCCGGATGATTTTCGGCGTGCAGGGCGAAGACGCGGATCTGCTCGCGCATGAGCTGGCCTCACTGCAATTCGATCCTCGGAAGATTAAGGATGAATGGTATTCCCGGCGGCAACGACAAGTGGGGCACCGACTCGTTGAATTGGAAAGTTGGTCCGATTCAAGTTCGACCTGTCCAGTTTCACTCTTCGCAGTCAACGTGACTCACTCCAGCCCATCGAGCAAACTCCGCTGGCCCTTCAGAATCTTCTTGCGAGGGAGGGGCGGGGGGATTTGCAATGCTCCGGCGGCTTGGAGTGTGTCGAGGTCGACCAGTGGACCGCCGCAGATTCGCTCTAGCAGTTCCGCCTGTTGCGGTTCCAGTTCGATCACCAGCCCGAGGACATGCAGCAGGTCGATCAGGTCGGTGGTGTAGTCGGCGATCCAGTGATCGGGTTGGATCTCGCCGAGCTTCGAGGGAGCCCGGCAATCGCCCATGACGGGGCGGGTGCGGTCTTTCTGGCGATAGCTGAACCAGTGCCGCAGGACGTGCTTGCCGGAGACTTCGTAGTTCCACATGGCCGGGGTGACGCCGTCAATGAAACCGGTGACG
>JANOKO010001190.1:0-7466 GCA_031419335.1 Planctomycetota bacterium | reverse complement strand
GCTTGAACTTCTTTAGGAGTTGTGGGTACGAGTGATGGGAGTCAGACTGAAGATGAATTGTGAAAGTGCTCTAGATCATTTCGCGGCGGTCGCTGATGTAATTCAGCAGGCGGTCGGCGTGCTTCTTCTACTTCTTCGCGGGGCTGCGGAGGGTGGACGGCCACTTCGTGAGCGACTCCCAGGCCGGTTCGTACCTGTTGTGCTTGAGCGTGTGGCAGAGGTCGCAGGTCCATTTACACACCTTGGCCCACCGCTTGATCGTCTCGGCATCCTTGATGATCGGCACCATCACGCCGTCCGTGCCGTGGTCGATCCGCGAGGTCGGCTCCGCCTTGGGAAGCAAGGCATTCACCACACATTCCTTCGCTGGAACGCCGTGGACAGCGTGCTGGCCTGCTGCGCTGCCAGGACCGCCCGCCCCTTCGTTTGCACCACGCTCCGCACCTGCTGGCCACTCATAACGATCTGGGCCGTGCGGTCCGAAGTTCCGGCGGTCGTGTCGAAACTCGTGCTGTTATTATTCAGGCGACAGACCATTTCCCGCACGCCGAGACTCACACTCGCCAGTCCCGGATCGATGACTTCATCCGCGGGCACCACGCTGCCCTGGCCGATCGCGTGCCACCACCGCCGCACCACCTGGACGACCCCCAGTACCGTCACCACCGACTGCGACTGACGCCTCTGATGATGCATCTTCTTCATGATGCATCTTTTTCGCGACCTGTTTGTGCGCTACCATATCGGTCGTCGTGACCTCCGGAGGGGGAAAAAGCGGCCTCAGCCGCTGCGATTCTTTTCTGGATGACCACCTCGAACGCGGCTCTGATAAACTCGTGTTCCGCCACCCTCACCGGCTCCTCAGAATCGTTAATAAGCTGCCCCTTCCTCGCCCCATTGACCGCCCCATGAACTGCCCTGCCAACCCCTCCACCATCCACTGCAAGTCCCGCTTGAGCGCCTCCGGCGACACCCACCCCACGTCCTGCCCCCCCACCCCGTTCGCTCCGTCCATGATCTCGCTCCCAGCCCGTGCTTGACCTCGAAATGAGGCTCAACGGACCACAGTTTACCCCTCCCACCCAGATCGCGCCAGTCAAAGTTGCCACACCCGTTGCTACGGTGGTTACCATTTTGTGTCGGTACACTCGTAGGTATGGCTTTGCACCATAGGCTCATTGGACATCCCCCCTTCGCTCTCGCTCCGAGGCCAACAACCCCGTCACCAGCGCCGTCAGCTTCGGCTCGGCGGCATTGGCGACGGCGATGATCTCGGAGACCACAGCCGGTTTGAGGGCATCCGGGAGGCACATGTCCGTAATCACCGACAGACCCACCGTCCGCAATCCGCAGTGAACGGCCACGATGACCTCGGGGATGGTCGACATGCCGACGACATCCGCTCCGATCTGACGCAAAAACCGGTACTCCGCCCGCGTTTCGAGGTTTGGTCCGGAGACGGCCACCAGCACGCCGCGATGACACGCAAAGTTCTCTCGGCGAGCAATCTCCAAGGCCACCTGTCCCAGCTTGCGGTCATACGGCTCGCACATGTCGGGGAAGCGTGGCCCCAGACGATCATCGTTGATCCCGATCAGCGGGTTGGCTCCCATCAAATTGATATGGTCATCAATGACCATGATGTCACCCGTCGCGTAGAACGGATTCATCCCGCCGACTGCGTTCGAGACGATCAGCAGCTGCGCCCCGAGAGCCTTATAGACGCGGATTGGGAGGGTGATTTGCTTGAGGGGATACCCCTCGTACATGTGGCTGCGGCCCTCCATGGCCATGACAGGAAGGCCCTCGAGTAGTCCGCACACGAGACGGCCCGTGTGGCTGATGGCGGTTGACTTCGGGAAGTGTGGGATGGCCTCGTAGTCGATGCTGGCTTCGACCTCGATCTTCTGGACCAAGGCCCCCAGGCCGGTGCCAAGAACGATCCCGGCGTGCGGCGTGCGTGACCACTGGCTGCGGATAAACTGAACGGCGTCTTGGATTTTGTTGTAGAGGTCGAGCATGCCAAGGGATCCCTCATGAGAAGTTCTGAAGGTGTGACCATAACCCCGAAGAATTGCTGGGACAAGCAGATGAGTGCTATCAGACCGGCAAAACCTGCGCGAGCAGAACCGATTTGTGGAGTGTACAACCCGGCTCTCCACTGATCATCAATGTGTCGCATCTCGTTTATTTCATGGCAGTTGTGTGATTTATGTGTATGGAATGTCGTCATTCTGAGTGGCATGTTCCCTCTTGACCCTTCCAAATCGTCCTCCGTACAACATCAAAGGAGCTACACGCTCTGCCAACCGCGCTTCAATTCTTGAGGCGAATCCTCCGACTCGACCGGAATCCTCTGGTCCAACCCAGTTTGGTGGTCCTCTCCGGACTTACCGAACCCCTCCACAACTCCCTTTCTTTCGTTTCAACCGTCACCGCCAGCATGGTTCGTGTTCAGACCGGCAATGTGATTGCCGATACCTGATACGACCGATTCTGTCGGCGCATCCGTCACATTCCATCCAGACATGTAAACACGTCCTGAATCAAGCGGTTCTGTCACTGCTTGCCGACCGACGTGCTGTCCGACTCACTGGGGCGAACGATGAGCGCATCGAAGGCTTTCGCATTCTCGCTGGCACTTCTGCTTGGAGCAGGTGGGCAAGCTTCAGCTCAAAATACCGTCGATTATGACGCGGTCGTGGAATCCGGAATGGACTCCAGCGGGAGCGTCTCCGGGGCGACGCCGATTGGCTCGGCGGGCGGCTACTTCTGGGTCCAAGGGGACTTCGGTGAGCGTCCGGGGATTGACGGCAACTTCGCGAGCTTCGGCTCGTTTGCCCCGATCGATTTCCTCGGACCGGATCAGCAATTCTTCATCGATGGCCAAGTCATGGTCAACGATCAGGCCGAAGTCGGAACCAGTGTGGGCTTGGGGTATCGCCACCTGATTGACCCGTGGGGCAGTATCCTGGGAGTCAACGGGTTCTACACGTTCGACCAGAGCCAGCGCGGCATTTCCTACAACCAGGGAGGTCTCGGGGCCGAATGGCTGACCGAATATTTCCAGGTCACAGCCAATGCCTATGTCCCGTTCGATGTCACGCCGAATAACGTCGGTCCGATCATTCAGACGAAGAATTCGATCTTCCTGAACAACAATCTCGCGTTCATCAACATTCAGAATGCGGAAGCGCAACAACGGGGCGGAGACATCGAAGTCGGCGTGCCGATTCCTGGCCTGCAGTGGCTGTCGGCTCACGGCGGTGCGTACTACCTGGATGCCAAGAATGCAGAAGCCATCGAAGGAGTCCGCGGGCGCGTGCAAGCTGACTTCACAAACGTCCTGCTCAACCTCGGTTATGCCAAGGACGATCAGTACGGCAGCCAGGTCAACTTCGCTGCAACCTATCTGTTCGGTGCCCAAAACGGCAACTATTCCCCCCGGACGAAGTCGCTTTACGACCGGATGAATGACCGCGTGCGACGCACCTCGCGGATTGCCACGCAAGGTGTCATCATCAATCCTCTGGAACTCGCGATCAACCCGCGCACGGGGTTACCGTGGACCTTTGGACACTTCGACAACACCGCAGCGGCGGGTGGCGATGGCTCGAATGAGCTGCGTTTCAACACGCTGGTGGGATCGAGTCCTGCAGATGCGCTGCTGTTCCATCGGGGCACGACGACGCGCACGACCCTGCTCTCAGGTGCGGCGGGGATCGTCCTCAACAACAATCAACTGGTCTTCGGCGAAGGGTGTCCGACCTTCATTCCTGTCGCCAATCGACCAGGTCCGCTGTGCCCGTTGCCGAACTGGGACATCGCGGGAACGAATCCGTTTGTCACGGCGGGGGCGGGGAACGTCTTTACCCTGGCGGATAACAATCTGATCACCGGCCTGAACATCATCTCGCCTCTCGGTGGGAATGCAATCGCAGGGAACGGGATCGAGAGCTTCACGATCAGCAAGATCAACCGCAACATTGATCCGCTGATTCCCGGACCGAACGGGACATCAGGACCAGGAGGCGGAATCTTCATTCAGAATGCCAGCGGAACCGGCATCATCCAGGACTTCGGATTCAACATCCCGAGTACCGCTGGCCCCAGCGGAATTGTCATCGACAACACCAACACGGCACCGCTCAATGTGTCGATCACGGATGGACGATTCCTGAACGGGGGTCAGTTTGGTGTCAGAATCGGAGCGAACAATTCCGACATCTCGGCGACCATCAACAACGTGAACAACGATGGCAGTGCCACGGGTCTGTTGCTGCAAGCCACGAACACGGGTGATGTGGCTGCGAATGTCACCAACAGCACCTTTGACAATGCCGTCGGTGGTGTGGCGGGCACGGGTGATGCGATTGCCTTGATCGGTAACAACGGCGAACTCGCGGTGAATCTGAGTAACGTCAGCGGTGTGAATGCCGCTCGCGACGGACTGCATGTCGATCTGGTGAACGGGTCTCGCGGCAATGTGATCGCCAACACGCTCGATCTCACAAACGCTGGCGACGATGCGATCTTCACGAACTTGAGCAACTCGGAACTCAACCTGACCGCAACGGGTGTGACAGGGACAGGGGCCGGGGACGATGGGTATGACTTCCGGTTGAGTAACGGAGCGTTGCTATTCGCAGCTCTGACGGACGGAGATTTCTCGAACGCGGCCGACGATGGAATCGTCGGATCGGTGGGCACAGGCTCCGACGCGACGCTGGTCGTGACCAATACGTCGTTTGCCAATGCTGGTGGAAATGGCCTGTTCGTGACCACGTCAGGAACCTCGCAGTTCCTCGGTTCGCTGACGGACAGTTCGCTCGACTCTGCAGTACTGCATGGAGTCCGGCTGGACACCGCGGGAACTTCGAACAGCACCTTGTTCCTGAATAACAGTGATGCCACCAATGCGGGTCTGAACGGGTTGGTCGCCACGACTGTCGGAAACTCCCGAACGGATATCGTGTTGCAGAACCAGGGATTCGACAATGCGGGTCTGGATGCTGTCAATCTGAACGCGAATACCGATTCGCTGATTCTGGTCGCGGGCGACAACGTCACCGGTGCCAGTGCCGGGGATGATGGGTTGCAGATCACTGCGGATGATGCGCGGGTGGGTCTGACCTGGACCAACACCGGATCCTTTGCGGGTCCCGCTGACGATGGGATCAACTTCACGGGCACCAATAACAGCAACATCAATATCAACATTGATGGAGCCCCCAGTTCATTCAATGGAGCGGGTGGCGATGGGGTCAGTGGCAGCTTGACCGATTCGACGGGCGTGCTGGTCTTGACCGATGTGACGATGCAGAATGCGGGTGGTGAGGGGATCGGAATCACGGCCCTGAACTCGACGTTCAATGGATCCGTGACCAACGGATCGTTCAATAACGCCGGGTCGAATGGAGCTCGGCTGACCCTCAGTAATTCGACGGGAAATCTGACCCTCAATAATACCGACCTGTTCAATGCCGGGGCCGATGCCCTGCTGGTGAATGCGACCAACGGTTCGGGGTCAGAAGTCAATCTGATTGGCGGCATCGCGCTGGACAGCGCCGGTGATGATGCCATTGATATCACCGCCATCGATTCGACGGTGCTGGTCCAAGGTAGTCAGGTCACGGGCAGCTTCGCTGTCGACGATGCGATCCACCTGAGTGCCAATAATGGAGAGATTGGACTGCTGCTGGCCAACTCCGGGTCGTTCACCACTCCCGGTGGCGACGGCATCGATTTCATAGGCACCAATGGCAGCAATCTGAATATCCAAGTGCAGGGCTTCCCTGTGTCGTCCTTTGACAATGCGGGTGGCAATGGAGTCATTGGAGTTCTCAGTGGTGGTTCCACCGCGAATCTCGGGCTGGTGAACACCAGCTTCGACAATGCCACACTGGAAGGCCTGGGGGTCACCGCGACCGACTCGATCTTCAGTGGAGTGGTGAGTAACGGATCGTTTGACAATGCCGGTGGCAATGCCGTCCGTTTGACGCTCAATAATTCTCAGGGTGACCTGATCCTCAGCACCGTGACGGCCACCGGTGCAGGGGGGCATGCTGTAACCATCACCGGGACCAACGGGTCGACTTCCACCTCGGGGCTGGTGAACGGTGTCGCACTGGATAATGCCGCCCTGGATGCCATTAACATCAATGCCAACACAGGCTCGAGCATCCAGGTCTTCGGATCGGGTGTCTCGGGATCGAATGCAGGCGATGATGGCATCGACTTGACGGCCACGAACAACTCGTTGGCCCAGTTAGTGCTGAGCCCCGCGGGTTCATTCGCCAACGCGGGCGGGGACGGAATTGTCTTCCTCGCGAGTAACAACAGTGCGGCACAGGTGGTGGTCAATGGGCCAGGTGCCACGTTCGACGGTGCAGGGGTCAATGGAGTCAACGGAACGGTCCTGGGTGGATCCCTCGGGACTCTGATTCTGAACGATGTCACACTGCGAAACGTGGGCAATGATGGCATTCAGGCGTTCGTCGACAATAACAGTCAGTTGCAAGGGAACCTGACTGCGGTGGCTCTGGACAATGCCACGGGTGATGCGATTGACCTGACGGCCACAACCAACAGCCTGATTGAGCTGGTGGGAACCAGCGTCTCAGGACCGAATGCGGGTGCTGATGCGATTCGAATCCTGGCAGATAACTCGCGAGTTGACTTGAACCTCGGTGCGACCGGATCGTTTGTGAGTGCCGGAGATGACGGCATCGACTTCATCGGCAGCAATGGCAGTTCGGTCAACCTGGTGGTCAGCGGAGCTCCAGCCTCATTCGATGGTGCAGCTGATAATGGTGTGATTGGCGTGCTGACTGATTCGGTGGGAACGCTGAATCTGACGAATACGACGTTCCGAAATGCAGGCACCGATGGCCTGCACCTCGATCTGACAAACTCGATTCTGACGGGATCGATCGTGGGGAGCGACTTCTCGCGACCTGGACCGGCTCCGTCGGGAGACGATGGCCTGGAGTTGTTGCTGGACGGCTCATTGATGACCCTGAACTTCACAGGTACGCCCGTGAACAATGCGGGGGATGATGCGTTCCACATCGAAGCCATCAACGGTTCATTGCTCAATACGAAGTTCACGGGCGGATCGCTCTTGAATGCCGGCGGAGACATGACCGACATCACATTCGCAGGTGGCTCGGTTGTCAACTTCAATCTCGATCCCGTCGCGACAGGAGCGAACCAGAATGGCCTGCGGTTCACGGGTACGACGGGTGGTGTTCTGAACGCGAACATCAGCAACTCGCCCATGTCGACGGCGGGTGATCCGGTCGGTGAGAACGGCATCCTGGGATCGCTGGATAATGCCACGGCCAATGTCCGCCTGGTCAACAGCGATATCGCCAACGCGACACTGGATGGCATCAATGTGAATGCCCAGAACAACAGCGTGTTCAATGCCACAATCCTCAACAGCCAAGTTTCGAACTCGGGTG
>JANOKO010001189.1:0-4654 GCA_031419335.1 Planctomycetota bacterium | reverse complement strand
CGATGCTGCACAAGGCACTGTCGCAGTTCCTCCAGCAGACCGACTGGGGCACGCTCGATTACCTCATCATCGACATGCCGCCGGGGACCGGGGACGTGGCTTTGACCCTGTCCCAGATGGTCGGTCTGGCCGGGGCAGTCGTGGTCTGTACGCCGCAGCAGGTGGCTTTGCTCGATGCGGTCAAGGCCGTCTCGATGTTCCGGACCGTGAAGATCCCAATCCTCGGCATGGTCGAGAACATGACCGGCGAGATCTTCGGTCGCGGTGGAGCGAAGGCCAAGGCCGAAGAACTCGGGCTGCCATTTCTCGGCGAGGTGCCGGCCAATGCCCTCATTCGTGAGCAGGGCGACGCCGGGCAAATGGCCGCACTATTCTCCGAGGAGAACGCCTCGCGCGCAGCCCTGCTGCACATCTGCCAGCGCATCGCCATTGAGGTCGCCAAGTCGCTGCTGGAAACCCCAAGCCTGCCGACGCTGGAGATTCTGTAGTAGGACGGCCTTTCCAGGCCGTCCTTTCTTTTTCACCTCGTATGGCGGCCACCAGCGATGGCGATATTGCATCACGGGACAACCAGAATACGTGCGGAGAGAATCATTCTGTTCGGCCCCGATCCCGATTTCGTCGAACCGGGCGGTGCCCGAGCCGAGGGATTCTCGACTTCACTCGCTTCTGGACCATTCCCACTCGGAAAACCCGAGGAATACGCCATCGCCAAAGCAAAGATATTCCCAGACGAAGGAGGCCCGGTTATAGTGGAGGTCGAGGTTCCCGATGGGATTGTAGCCTTGGCGGTCAGCGCCTGGTTCCCACTGAGTCAGGGAGTCGTCCAATTCGACGACGGTGCTGGGCTAACTGAACTTCGCGAGGCTTGGTCCATGTTTTCCAAACGGATCATCGCGGGAGGTGAAGCTTGAGCAACGTGACCGACCAAATCCCGAATAGCATGGTCGTGATGACGCGAAAGCTGCGTGCCATTCTGGAGAATCCGGGGGATGGGATTGTCGCGATGGTAGACAGCCTTCTCACAAACTGTGCGGATTATCGAGTGGAAGTTGAATTCCGAGAGGACATCTACCAGGGAGAGGTTCTGGACGCTCGTGGTAGATTCACAGTTGAATCATCGATTCCCAAGCCTGTACTCCGGGCCATCATTGCCCGCGTCGCCGCTCTCTGCAATGAGCAGACTCCCCACGCTGTCTCGCCCTATGGGGGAGAAGGGGAATTGACGGTCTCCGCAAAGCCGGGGGCATTGCTGAAGGCCGTCTTTGTGAACACAACCGACCAGCAGCATTTGACTCTGACCACGTTGAGGACAGCCACTGAGGTTCCCGACGGCACGGAAATCGTCAGTGAAGCCACAGCCGCTGAGGCTAGAAAACTGGTTCCCATTCGAAGTTGAGCGGAGTGGCCCCAGTGGCCAGCGCGTGGCTATCGAAGTCGCCAAGTCGCTGCTGGAAACCCCGAGGCTGCCGACCTGGAGATTCTCTGATTGTCGGCGATTTCTCTGAAATCGCTGATTCGACGCACGCCACGCAAAAGGAAGCCCTGTGAAGTGGACCGATAGTCAGCGGATTCTCCTCATCGGAGCGATGATTGTCTTTGGGGGCCAACTGCTAGCGCATTGGTGGACCGGGTTGCTGGTGTCGGGCATTGGGATGTTTTATGAGCTGTTCGCTGTGGGAGCGTTCTTATTGTCGTTGGTGTGCTCGTTCTTGACGCTCGTGGCTTGGGTCTCCGTGCTGGAGCCTATAGCTCGGCAACAACGGCGGCAGTGGTTTTTGACGTTTGGACTGATCTCGGTGATTGCCGTCGCCTGCACCGCAGCAAATGCTGCCTACTCACGCGGGCTGCCCATGGGATCCTTTGCCCAGTCCTTTGACAAGCAAGTCTGGAGCGATCTCAAGTCGTCGGAGTATGTCCAAGGGGACATTACTCCCTGCCAGAAGATGCTCGGTGATGTCATTCAGTCCATCGTACGAAACGGGACTCGCGAGGAAATTATCACCCAACTCGGGTCACCGATTGTGGGACGATTGTCAGGCGCCGATGTCGACACCACTTACTGCACTGGCCCGGAGCGGGTCTCTTTCATGAGGATCGACAGCGAATGGTTGTCGATCTGGTTTGATGAGTCGGGACATGTGACCCGGTGGGAAGTCTGGTCAGACTGAGAACTCTGAACGGACGGGCCAACGGGCCAGACCTTTGACGAGAGCGAGTCCGTCATGACATTAGCGAAGTCGCTTCCCAATTCTCCACCGACAGGCCCGGGATCGCCCAAAGGTCGCTGTCTGTCGTGACCACAGTGCAATCCCCCACCGACTTCGCGACAGCTGCCAGAAACATATCGATGACTTGCATCGGACGCCCCCGACGGCGCAGGTCCGAGGCGATCTCTCCGTAAAACTCGGAGGCCCGTCGATCCAGTGGCCAGACGATCAGTCCGCTTAACCCGCGACGCAGGCGAATGAGGTTTTCCTCTCGGCTCGAACTCAGTGCGAGTCCGTAATGCAACTCGGCTACGACGGGTTCGCAGGTGCCGATTCGCCCTCCGCTCAATCGGGCCTCTCGCACTCGTTGAATGAATGGCTCCCGCCGATTGATCAGCGAAGTGACCGCGTTGGAGTCGAGTAGAAAACGTCTCATTCCCAGTCACGCTGCAACTGATCGGAATGCTGTGAAAACTGACCCAACTCCCAGCGTCTCTGTTGATCTCGATTCACTGCCAACTGCTGGCACTCCTGCTCCGTGAACGCCAGTGGCTGCAACGTATCGAGCCACGTCATCCAGGCCAAATGACCAGACGGCGAGTCATCCCACTGGGATTCGCTGAGGCCGTTCGATTCATCCGTTGCGACAACCCGCACCTCGACCTCCGTCCCATCCGGAATCTCTTCCGGGGCCGCGATGTCGATGCGACGGTGCTGAACAACAGCGCGAAGTGGAGACACGGTTCCCTCGGTTGACCCGAATGCCAGCGAAATGTCGAGTGATGAGGTTTTCATCGAAGGTTAGTATACCATTCCGTGCGATTGGGTTCGATGAGAATCTGTATGGCCTCTCATTCTTCAGTCAGAATTTGAGAACGAGAATTCAGACTCACTGGGAAATCTGGTCGGACTGAGAACCCTGGCAGGACGGGCAAATGTGCCCGTCCCACGAAGGAAACATCATGCCACTTCACGGCAGCCCAGTCCACGGCTTTGAAGCGTTGGACGAACTGCTTCGCACCTTCTCACAGCAACACGCCGTCCCGGGAGCGGCGCTGGCGGTCGGCCGCGCGGGGGAGTTGCTCTACGCGAGGTCGATCGGGTTCGCTCATGTCAGCGAGAATATCCCGGTTGAGCCACATTCGCTCTTTCGCATCGCCAGCATCTCCAAGCCAATCACAGCTGTGGCGATCCTCCAGCAGGTCGAACGGGGGCATTTGACGCTCGACTCCCGCGTGTGGGAGCTGTTGAAACTCGACGAGCCGACCGATCCTCGCTGGAAATTGGTCACGATTCGGCAATTGCTCCAGCATACGGGGGGGTGGGACCGAAGCGCGGGCATCGATCCGATGTTCATGTCAATCGAGTTTGCGGCCGAGGCGGGGTCGCCGCCGCCCGCTGGTCCGTCGGAGGTGATTCGCGCGATGCTCAAGCGGCCGCTCGACTTCGATCCGGGGACGAAATATGCCTACTCGAATTTCGGGTATTGTTTGCTGGGACGAGTGCTGGAACGCCTCCCCAGTGCTGCGGGGCGCAGCTTCGAGCAGATCGTCCGAGAGGAGGTCTTCGCACCGGTCGGAGCCTTGTCGCCACGACTGGGGCGTACACTGACAACCAGCGTCGACGAGGTGCTGTATGACATGCCAGCGATCGAGGGCGAACCGCCGGTACTCGAGGACTCGGTCTTTATGCCGGGTGAGAAAGTCGCTCCGCCGTACGGAGCTTGGCACCTGGAAGCGATGGACTCCCACGGCGGGTGGATCGCCTCGGCCCCTGATGTCGTGCGATTCGCGATGGGCTGTGATGAGGCGGCTGCGGAGCCGACCTCGAATCGCAAAACTTTGCTCACGCGACCGATGATTGACGAGATGTTTGCGAAGCCGACCGACTACACTACGAGGGAGCCGGACGTGTGGTACGGCCACGGTTGGAACGTCCGGACGACCGGCAGCGGCACCGGGCGGAATACGTGGCATCTGGGGGCGCTGGATGGCACTTCGACGATTCTCGTCCGGCGGTCGGACGGGATGACTTGGGCAGTGCTGTTCAACATGCGGAAGAACGCCCAAGGCGAGGAACTCGCCCGACTGATCGACCCGCTGGTGCATGGAGCCGCGGACGCGGTTCCCGCTCCGTAACTACGTACGCCAGAACGTGGGCAACCGAAAACTGCGTCCAAACAAGGCGTAGACTTCCGAAGTCTCGGAAGACTTCGGAAGTCTGACAGCACTCGCGAATGCTGGACCCATCCGCCCACCTTCTGGCGAAGGTAGCTACAGCCAGCCCCCTCCTCCCTTCTCCCCTCCTCCCTTCTCCCCTCCCCTTGCTCCTCGAACAATCCACCTGGCGACGCTCACTCTCCACCGCCATCCGCGACGTGGCTACGCTCCTGCGCGAGTTGGAACTGCCGGAGGACTTGGCCGACTCAACCTCCGAGGCCACGG
>JANOKO010001188.1:0-2302 GCA_031419335.1 Planctomycetota bacterium | reverse complement strand
TGCACTCGGGGATCTACTACCGACCGGGAACGCTGCGAGCACAGAACTGCCGCGAGGGTCGGATGGCAATGGTGGAGTTCTGCCGCGCTGAGGGAATTGCATTCTATGTCTGCGGCAAGGTCATCGTTGCCGTAGACGACGCCGAGGTGCCTCAGTTGCTCAAGATCCATGAACGCGGAATCGCCAACGGCGTACCATGTGAGTTGATTGATTTGCCGCGACTGCGACAGTTGGAGCCACACGTCAACGGGGTGCGGGCGTTGCATGTCCCAGAGGCGGGGATCGTCGACTACAAGCAGGTGGCGAAGCGGATGGCCGAGAAGATACAGATTGCCGGGGGCGAGGTACTGACCGGGGCCGAGGTGGTCGCCGTCGAGCAGCGCAGCGACGAGGTCATGACCCGTGTGAAGGACGGGCGGGAGTTCACCTCGCGAGTGATCGTCACCTGTGCGGGACTGCAAGCCGACCGTGTCGGACACATGGCAGGGTGTCATCCGACGGCTCGTATCGTCCCCTTCCGAGGCGAGTATTTCACGCTGCGACCGGAGGCCATGCACCTGTGCCGCAACCTCATCTACCCCGTGCCAAACCCGGAGTTTCCGTTCCTGGGGGTTCACTTCACGCGGATGATTCACGGGGGCGTCGAGTGTGGGCCGAACGCGGTGTTGGCCTTTCGCCGCGAGGGGTACAGCAAGTTCGACTTTTCGTGGGGCGATCTGGCCGAGACGCTGTGCGACCCGGGGTTTCGCAAGCTGGCCTGGAAGCACTGGCGAGCGGGGGCGACAGAGATGTGGCGGTCGTGGAACAAGTCGGCCTTCGTCGCCGCGCTACAGAAGCTGATCCCGGAAGTAAAGAGCGACATGCTCGACCCAGCCCCAGCGGGAGTGCGAGCCCAGGCTTTGGCCCCGGATGGAACGCTGGTGGATGATTTCTTGATACTCGACGGCCCGCGCGTGGTGTCGATTCAGAATGCTCCCAGTCCGGCTGCCACGGCCTCACTCAATATCGGAAGGTTGATCGGGGAGCGAGTCATGGCCAAGCTGGCGTAAGGGCAGGGCAAGCACTTCACCATATCCCCATGAGTCACCTGACCACAATGATCCCTCAGTGGACCATACCGCACACAGCTTCTTCGGCAGGTTTCGCCGCTTTCTGCTTGGAAACAGGCAAACACCCCACCCACAGGCCCATTCCCATGTGTGTGGAGGGTGGCCCCCTTGACCAATTCGGGGTGTTTTGAGACAAGCTCAGCCCCTCTCGAAGTGGGATGTCGCGAATCCGCAGACCTCTGCACTTGGACTGTCTCCCTCCGCCTGTTTGTGGGCTCATCACGTCCACGAACTCTGTCGACCAGGATGCTCCCATGCTCCGCTTGTCGCTCATTCCCCGGATGACGTGGATACTACTCGTGGCTGGGCTCTTGCCGGGGTCCGGATGCACGAGAATGCTCACCCAGCAAGCGGTGAATCGCTTTTCAGACAGCTTGGCGGAAAAAGACTACACGGGATTGAAGCTGGCGGTCTCGAACAATTTCGAACAGCGGGCGTTGCGCCGCGATGAGGCTCTGCGCGATCTCGCGATCCTCGACATTCCGACGGGGAAGACCAAGATTATCGAAATTGAAGAGGTCTCGAAGAATGAAGTTCGGGCCAAGGTCGAAATCGGCAAAAACAAAGCTTCACGCCAGGTCGTCTACACTCTCACCCGCGACCCAAAGGTTCAGCGCTGGGTGATCGATGATGTCACTTTGAAACAGGACAGCGGACGCGGAGAAGTCACACGCTCGGCCATCGAACAGTTGGATTTGGTCATGTCAGTCCGCGACTTCATTGACGCCTGGCACAGCCAAGACCCCGAAAAGATTCTCTCCGTCACCAGCCCGGAACTGCGGTTGCAGTTGGAACAGCTTCCCCCTGCGTGGTTGAATCAACTGGCGTCGCATGTCGCCGAGCAAACGCCGCAGCAGAAGTCACTGCGACCCGATGCGCGTCTGAAAGACAACAATGCCTACGTGCAGGTCGGACGTGTCCTGGTCAGATTTCAACTGATTGACGGGCATTGGCTGGTGCGGGATGCCGCCCTTGAAGATCAAGAGAACACCGTTCGATCGGCTTACAACTTGGCGTCTGCACTGCGGCAGTCCCAGTTATTCTTGACGGCTTATGCAGCCGGGGACAAGGACGGCCTATCGAAAGTCGCGACACCCGAGTTTCACGAGGGCTGTCTGGTGGCGGCGGATCTGACCCAAGTGCCGGTGCCTTCCCAGGAGTTGTTTGAGAAAGCCTATGAAGCCCGCCACAAA
>JANOKO010001187.1:0-2127 GCA_031419335.1 Planctomycetota bacterium | reverse complement strand
GTCCCGCCGGAATGTTGGTGTCCGATTCCTGACACCCACTCCCTGCCTCGATCTCGCAACACCTGGACATCAAACTGTTTAACGTTCGACTGTGGGTATCTCAGGTTCACCTGACTCTTGCGGGGGTTACCACGATCGAATGGAATTCCCGAAAAGCGCGTCATGACTCCGATGGAGTCCCGTGGAACGCTTTCTCGATATGCCAAGCTGACAGCGCTGAGGAGCTTACCGCATCTCTTGCTGGCACTTCAAAACCGCATCAATGGTGGCCCAGAGCCCATCGTCAATGGGGCGACAAGCCGCTCGACCGTCTGCACCCCACCCAAGTCTACGACATCCACGCCACCATCCTGCACCAGCTCGGGCTCGACCACACCCGGCTGACCATGCGCAGTCACGGGATTGATCGCCGATTGACTGATGTGCATGGGGAGGTGATTGAGGGGATCGTGGGGTGAGGGAATTCGCCTTGCTGAATTACTCTCCTCGTCGTCCAATCCAATAAGCTGGTCTCTGGCGGTTATGTGCAACTGCGAGAATTACGACTTCTTCGGAGAACAGTTCATAGACCACGATGTATGGAAAGCGACGGAGTCGTACTCGTCGGATGTCTCGGCCAGACTGCATGTCTTCCAGATGAGACGCGGACTCCGCTCGTTCTCGAATCGAACCCAGCGCGGTTTCATACGTCCCAAGAAACCGCTGTCCGACACCCGCTTCTTGATCCTCGTACCAAACGGCTGCCACGAGCAGTTCGTTTTCAGCTTCGTGCAGGATGCGAACGATCACGGCGAAGTCCTGGCGACCAACCTCGCTCGCACGCGATCCAGTGACTCCTGGGCATCGCACGCCGGGGCTTGACCCGCTCGATAGGCGATCGAACGCGCAAAGATTTCCTCGGCCCATTCGGCGTCGATTTCGGCCTGGGTCTCGGGCGAGGTCAAGCTCCCCAACAGATCAACAGCCAGCAGCTCCCGCTCGCTCGGTGGAAGCTGCAACGCTTGAGTGCGAATTTCGTCGACGGTCATGAAAGAGACTCCTCGAATCCGTGGTCCCCAGTGGGCGTTACTTCAGTGCGTTTGCGATTCCGAGCACAGATTTGGATTGTACACAGACTCCGATGGGACTCGAAACAATTCGGGATTGAACGTCGATAAACGCCCCTGGGGCGACAAACCCCCAAACCCCCAGACCCCACGCACCCCAGTCGACGACATCCACGCCACCATCCTGCACCAGCTGGGGCTAGACCACACTCGGCTGACGCTGAAGAGCCACGGGATTGATCGGCGGCTGACCGATGTGCATGGGGACGTGATTGAGGAGATCGTGGGGTGAGTTAGCCGTAGCGGTATCCATTCTTCGAGTGCCTATTTCCTGGAAAGAAGACCTTTCCCATGCGGGAAAATGTTGACAGTCAGGAAATATGAAGCATAATTTCCTGAGAACGTCGTGTTTCCCACTCAGGAAAACCATGCAAATTGAGAAAACCAACGAGTCGGCAATGCTGGCCCGCTTTCAAGTGGGAGAGGTTGTATTGCCTCCGCTGGTTGTTCGAAATGTGGATTTGGTCAGCACCATCCCAGAAGCGGGAGTCGATGCTCGATTGGAATTGGCCATTCCGGGAGATGTGAATGGATTTCGATTTGCCGTGGAGCACAAGTCTCGCTCGACACCGGAAGCGATTCAATCCGCAATCAGACAAGCGAAAGCCGCGGTGCTTCCCGGCGAGTGGCCCATGATTCAGGTGCCCTATCTGTCTCCGCAAGCACTGGAGGAGTTGGAGAAAGAGGGGGTCAGCGGCGTTGATCTCTGTGGCAACGGTGTGGTCATTGTTCCCGGTCGTCTCTACGTCATTCGTTCGGGCCACTCGAATGAGTATCGAGACTCACGCCCCTTGAACAATCCCTACCGCGGACGCTCAGCGATGGTCGCTCGGACACTGTTCCAAAGTCCGCGATGGAGTTCTCTGACAGAATTGGCAGTTGCCATTGAAGCGGCTGGGGAAAAGCTGTCATTGTCACAGGTCTCCAAGGCGGTGCAGGCGCTGAAGGAGGATTTGATCGTCAGTAAGCAAGCGGGTTCGATCACTCTGATCGATCCTCTGCACATGCTCGACAAGCTCGG
>JANOKO010001186.1:0-1456 GCA_031419335.1 Planctomycetota bacterium | reverse complement strand
GCCGAGGGGTTGTGTGTCTGCCAGGTTCCCCCGCCGGACCGCAAACGCGAGGAGGATGGTGGTTCCAACTGCGAAGACGCCGAACCGACACTGCCTCAGCCCAGCCGGTTGATACTGAGGCACTCGACGCTGGTGCCGCGTGGGCTATGTTGCAACTGCCCGCCGCCGCGTGGGGCCGATCCGTGTGATGGGAAGCAGCGGCCCGGGCGGTTGGTGGTGGGCGCGGGGATCGGTGAGGTGTGCATCGACCATTCGATCACGGGTCAGATTCTGTTTTGCGGCTGCGATGGAGCTGCGTCGGTGTCGTGTGGAGCTTGCGACGGGAAGGGTCACTGCCCTCCACCCGCCACGCGGTTGAAGATTCTGGACAGCATCGTGGACGGGCAGGGAGGGCCGGCAATCGGCTGGCCGGTGAAAGACGGGAAGCAGGCGACTTCGGTTCTGGAACTGCGGAGGTCCACCGTTCGCGGTGCGATCACCGTGCAGACATTGACGCTGATGGAGAACAGCATCGGGTTGTGTGACGTGACGGCGGAGCGGACGCAGATGGGGTTGATGCGGTTCTCGTATGCCACCGGCCAGACCACCGTTGCTCCTCCGAATCAGTATTCGAAACATCCCCAGCGGCTGCGGTGCCAACCCGATTTGACGCCGGATGATGACAATCCAATCACCTTGACGGAGTCGGATTTCGTCAGCACCCGCTACGGCGATCCCGGATACTTCCAACTGCGACGGGAGACCTCGAACAAGGTGCGGATGGGGGCGGATGACGGGGGCGAGATGGGCGTGTATCACGACCAGTTCACGCCGCACCGAGAGCGGTCGCTGGAGCGGCGACTGGAAGAGTTCACACCCGCGACACACACCTTGAGCGTCTTGTACGTGAATTGAGTTTCGGGTGGAGACACCCGCGGAGGACGAGCGATGTTCGGAGATTTCAGCCGGTTCGAGAACGATCCCGAGATCGGATTGAATGGCATCTACCTGAGCCAGGGGAGTCCGATTCTGGACTCCGACTGGAACGAGCAGATGGCGGCGCTGACGGACTGGATCACGGTGGTGGGGCATTTCGTCACGAAGGGGGCATTGCAGATTGAAGGATTCGCTATCACGAGGGGTGACAATTCCATATCGATTGGTCCGGGCAAAGCATTACTTGATGGACGCATTGCGCAGTCTCAATCGATATTCAAAGGGGAGATCAAAGATAAACATCTGATTGGTCCACATATGTTTTCGGATGAACTTCCGAATGACAAAAAGGACTGTTCGGCATACCTGAGCTTGGTATCTCGGTTTCTCCCTTCCCGCAGGGCTCTACTGTCTGGCAATCCCTCGATCGGATCTGACGCGGTCGTGGAGGTCACGGACTGGGCCGTGTACGTTACGAACAACAAGACAATACTAACTGAGAGGACAGTGGGAGACGGCCAGTCACTGATTCCTCGCATTC
>JANOKO010001185.1:0-1489 GCA_031419335.1 Planctomycetota bacterium | reverse complement strand
TCCTATCCCAAAGGGATAGGAGTGATAAGGCTCATAGCCGGTGGTCAGCGTAGCGCCACCACCGGATTGGATTAAGAAGCATCCCTATCCCGAAGGGATTGAAGCAGCTCTTGATCCGGAGTCCGTTCCCTCCATCAGCCTCAAGACAATTCCGGGAATCCTGCGTATCGACGAATGGCTGCAATCCCTACGGGATAGATTCGGCTTGTCGTCAATTGTCCGGTGGTGGCGCTGCGCTGACCACCGGCTATGGGCTGGAATCCCTTCGGGATATGATGGCAGAATCCACGTTCTGCCCCACTCCCCACTTCCCACTCCCCACCCTCAACCCTCAACTCTCAACCCTCAACCCTCAACCCTCAACCCTCAACCCTCAACATTCTTCCCCCACCGACTTTGCCGGTTGTACCAATCGCACCCGTTCTGCCTGATCTGCCGAGCAATCCTGCCGTGCCACAGTTTGGCGTCAGGACCGTTCGATAACGATTCTCAGGGATGTTCGGCGCATCCCCTACACCCCGCACGACCCGACTGCCACGCCTTGCAGCCGGGAACCACGCACTCGCATCGCAGATACGGAGTCTCCCATGGATCGGGAAGCGGTTGAGGATGTCGTCCATGCGTCATTGGGACGCCATCTGCGAGTGACGTGCGTGCTGGGGTTACTGTTCCTGGGTGTGGGGTTCGTACTGGGACACTATGTGGCTGCCCAGCATGCTCGCGAATTGTCCGACCGCTGGACCGACCGAGCAGATGAGTTGTCCAAGCAAGTCTCACTTGTCGAAGAGACCATGAAAGCCGAACTGGCTCAGGTCCGTGAACTCGCTCAGTTGACTCAGGGCGAGGAACTCACCCGGGTCGTTCGCCAAGAGGAATTGCTCCACGAAACCCGGCGGCTAGCCCGCGCTTCAGAGGTCCTGCGGCAGTCGCTCATCACCCGCTGCATCGCCGAGAACGAACGCGAAAAGGCCCGCATCCTCCAAGAACTCCAGCCCTACCTCGACCGCAAAATGACCATCAAGGCTGCCGAAGTCTCTGAAGCCGTCAATCGACTGGTCGATACGCAGGTCACTCAGCTCAAGACTCTGGCCGAGGTCGAAGCCGCGCCGATCCCTGCGGCCAGTCAGCCTCTCGCCATCCGTTCGAACATTTCCCCGGTTTCTGGAGAGGCTGACATCCCTCATTGTCCCGTTCCCGACTACTCCAGCCCTCTGGCTCCGATTGTGGAAGGCACGACCCCTGCGGATCAGGAGTCGGTCGCCTTGATGCCGATGCCCACGGCTCCCATTATCCATATGCCTGTTCAGGCGGAACCCACCAATCCCCTCACAGCGCTGCCGAGCGGCCACCCCCAGTTCTTCACGGCCCCTCGCAAGCCCCGGCTATTCATCCCGGCCCGCAAGCCGGTCGAAGTCTCAACAGCGACCGAGCCGGTCGTGCGGTGAACGAAGGTTGTAGCCGGGGTCAGGCACTTCGGAATTCGGAATTG
>JANOKO010001184.1:0-2977 GCA_031419335.1 Planctomycetota bacterium | reverse complement strand
TCAGTTGCAGCAAGACATCGCCGAAGCCACACGACGGGCTGGCCAAGGTTAGCATCGTGCGGGGGTCTGATAGGCTCTCATGATGAGACACCCACCCCGGCACCCTCTCGCCCTCGGACTGGAGCAAGCCGCGAAGCTGTTCAATTCGAACTGACCGGTACTTCGGATGGCCCTTCGCGGGATGCGGTGACTTCCACCCGGTTTCGGCCATTAGCCTTAGCGCGGTACAGGGCGGCATCGGCTGCGGAGATGAGTTCCCTCGAAGTTGTGATCTCGGCACTCCGCATCGAGACTCCGGCGCTGAGCGTAATGTGAAACTCGCCCGCTTCGAAGGGAATTGGAGACCGCCGCACCGCCTCGCGAATCGATTCCGCGATGCGCCGCGCGCCCCCTTCACCGACGCCAGGGAGCAGGACCACCATCTCCTCGCCGCCGTAGCGAGCAACGAGTGGCTGGTCACCACCGCGCGTCGTTTGCACGGATCGCTCGACGATGCGGGCGACCGCTTTGAGGGCGGTATCTCCACCCAGATGGCCATGCGTATCGTTCACCGCTTTAAAGTGGTCCAAGTCCAGGAGGATGAGTGAGAGCTGATCTCCGACACGGTTGGCCCGGTCGATCGTGCGCTGCAGTTCAATGTCAAACGTGTGCCGGTTCGCCAGATGCGTCAATCCATCCCGTTTGGCCTGCATCTCAATGGCAGCTCGATCCACGGTCCGGGCGACAAGTTCCACGAGAAACTGTGATCCCCAGTGCATGAGCTTCCGAGTGCTGTCCTCGATGTTCCCGGTGGATCGACGAGTCAAACAGAGCTGTCCGATTTTCCAGTCGTGATGATGGAGTGGCAGCATCACCGCGAACGCAAACGGTCCAGTGACACCCAGCCGCTTGAGATCTGCTTCAGTCCAAACAGCGCTCGCCGAGCTTCCCGAGGCTCCTTCCAGCAGTTGAGTCTCTGCGAGTTCCCAGCCCGCCATGAGGTCGCGTGTCATCGGACCGCCGCCGCGCAAGAGCGGCACATCGCACAATTCCTGCTCCTCCTCGTTGAGGACCAGCGTGGCCCGTTCAAAGTCGGTCAGTTCGGCCAATCGCTTGAGGAATTCCTGCAACAGGTGCGACGGGCTGCGGAACTGCTGATCGGCCAGCGACCGCAGCTCCAGCATTTCGCGGGAGAGGGCCAGTTCGTTTCCCTGCTCATCGATGGATTCCTGCAAGGCCAGTTCCTCCCCCAGGATCGAGGTCAGATGTTCCCAGCCACTGAGGCTCTCCATATCGCCCGGGTGAATGGCGGGCAGTTGCGAGCTGATGAGCAGTCCCCAAGGGGTCTGAATGTTTCCCAGTCGGAGGCAGTAGAGGGTCGAGAGACGCGACCTTTCGAACGTGGAGAGTCCCTCAATGCACCTCATCGCGGTCACTTTCGTTTCCGTGATTGCGATGGATCCGCTGGAGACCGTGTCACGTGCCAACGGAGCGCTGATGGTCAATTTGCGGCTCGATTCCGGCAACAGCCCAATGGCCTGTTCCAGTTGTGGTTCGTGCCCCACGAACCGAAAGATGGCTGCAAACCCTTGCTGAGGGTCGTCCACCAAGGCTTCCAGGAGCACTCGCAATCGAGCCGAGAGATCGTGGGCGCCCAGAAAACGGCGAGTGAGGACCAGCTCCCATTCGCGCAGCGTCAGGAGTGACTTCAGATACTCGACTTCCGGAGCCAGTGGGTTGGGTTCCTCGGGAGGCTTGCGCGTCGCGATGATCCACGCCACGACTCCGCCAATCACCGCGACCACCAATGCCGTGGCAGACCGCCACGGAAAGTCCGCCAACGCCCCCAAGCTGACGATGAGATTCGAGTCGATTGACATCTTCTCGCTCGTAGAGGAATCGGCAGGCAAGTCGAGGCAGACCGCCCACCTCAAGAGACTGTTAAAATGTACAACTCCCAGTCACCAGGCAGCGTGATCCCAGACGTGAAGCCGAAATCCGACAGTGGCGATTTCGCCACATCCCGGCACAATCGTTCACATCTGTTGTAGAAGTCGTCAGACTTCGGCTTGAAGAACAGTCTCCGTTTGCGGATTGCGAGTCGCAACGCGAGATCGCCGCTTCCCGAGGTTCCTCATGTCACTCCACAGTTGCCACTGTTGCGGTCTGATTCAATGGTCGCTTGCCACGTCGGGGGAGGTCTGCGGGCGCTGCGAGACCGGACTCGGGACGCGCTGGGCCAGTGAGGCCCGGAACCGACTGGCGTTGGCTCTCTGCCTCACCGCGATGGTCCTCTTCGTCCCGGCGGTCACGTGGCGGTTCCTTCGCATTGAACAACTCGGGCAGATGCACGAGAGCAGCCTGCTCCACGGGGTGCGAGCCTTGTTTGCCGAAGGGCATCTCCTGGTGGGGGTCATCGTGTTGTTGTTCTCGATCATCCTGCCGATCGTGAAGCTCTCGGGGCTGCTGTTCTTGTGTCAGCCGCAGTGGCGGATGCAGCCCAAGCACATGGCATTCACGTACCGCGCGGTGGAGCATTTGGGACGGTGGGGGATGCTGGATGTGCTGCTGGTGGCGGTGATGGTAGCGTTCGTGAAGCTGGGCGGGCTGGTCCATTTTGGAGCCGGGCCGGGGCTGGTGCTGTTCGCGATGTTTGTCGTCACGAGCTTGAGCGCGTCACTAGCGTTTGACCCGCATGGCCTGTGGGCCGAGTCGACGGTGGGAGGAGAGTCTCCGACTCCGCCCACTGGACCGGCTCCGCCCGAGGGGACAGTACACGCGCCGCAGTTCCCTACCGCCAAGCAGAAGAAATCGTGGCTCCATTGGCCGACCTGGGGTGTCTGGATCATTCCCATACTCACGTTGTTGATCGTCGGCGGGATCGCGCTGCGCGGCGGGCTCAACCAGCCGCGAAGGATAGAAATCACATACGAGGGAGGGCGAGGAATAAAGGCCGGGGATCAGTTGAGGTATAACGGGGTGGTGGTTGGTGAGGTCG
>JANOKO010001183.1:0-2125 GCA_031419335.1 Planctomycetota bacterium | reverse complement strand
GTCCGATGGGCGAAAATTCCCCGCCGATGTTGTGGCGTCCGATCTGATCCGGCAGGTGACTCTCATCAAGATCAAGCAGTCCGGCTTGACCCCGCTGATCCCCGCACCACGCAAAGATCTCCAGGTTGGGCAGTGGGCGATCGCGCTGGGGCGGACCTACGACGTGTCGTTCCCGAATCTGTCGGTCGGGATTCTCAGTGCCCTCAATCGCATTTGGGGCAAGGCGGTTCAGACGGATGCCAAAGTTTCGCCCGCCAACTACGGCGGCCCGTTGATCGATCTGCAAGGCCGCGGCATTGGCATCCTCGTCCCGATGTCTTCTCAGGGGGACGATGAGGTTGCCGGGGTCGAATGGTACGACGCGGGGATTGGCTTTGCGGTGCCGCTTGAAGAGGTGCTGCTCCAACTCGAAACGCTGCGACGAGGAGAAAACATCCGCCCCGGTCGCATGGGGGTGATGTTCGCCGACAAGGGGCCGGTTTCGGGGGCGGCGATCGCCGGTGAGGTGCGCCCGAATTCCCCCGCCGAGAAGGCCGGTCTGAAGGCCAAGGATCTCATCATCCAGGCCAACGGACAGCCGATCGCCAGCATCCCGCAAATGAAGACGGTCCTCGGCCCGCTGGCCGCGGGGAGCGTGCTAAGTCTCGTCGTGATGCGGGACGGCCAAGAATTGCCGCTGTCGCTGACACTGGTCGCGGAACTCCCTCCGCTGGAGTACCCGGCGCTGGGGATACTCCCGGTCCGCACGGTGGCCCAGGCCGGGCAGGGGGTCACGATCCGGCATGTCTTTCCGGACTCGCCCGCAGCCCTCGTGAAGCTGGAGGTCGGAGATGTGATCGAGACATTCAATGGGCAGGAGGTGACCTCACCGACTCAGTTGGCGACTCTGGTCGAGACCTGGCGCATCGGCACTCCGGCCACGGCCAGAGTCCGCCGAACCGCAGGCTCCACCGAAGAGGTCTCGTTCGCCTGGGCCGCGCTGTCTCCCGCAGTTCCGTTGGATCTGTCTCCCGATCAGGGACCGAAAGCCGAGCCTGGCAAGTCCCCCGCGCGGACCGGTCGACTCGATGAACAGATCCCCGGCACCGAAGGTCGCAAGTACTGGATTTACGTCCCCGAAACCTGCCAGCCGAAAGAGTACGGGCTGGTGTTTTGGTTGCACCCCGAAGGCCGAACGGGAGAGAGCGAACAACTGAAGCTCTGGCGGAGTGCTTGTGAGGAGCGCGGTCTGATCTTTGCGGGGTTGATCGCCGATGGCAGTTGGTCTGGCAGCGATGGCCCATTAGTGAAGGGGTTACTCGAGCAATTGATGGTGAAATACCCGATCGATCGCCAGCGAGTGGTGATCTTCGGTGAGGAAGAAGGGGGGGAATTCGGTCTGCTCGCAACACTCCGGCTCAAGGACACGATCCGCGCGGGGATCGCGGTCGATGCCGGTCTGGGGGTGGCCCCACCCGAGAATGAAGTCGGCCAGCGTCAGATGTTCGTGATCCTGCCACGGACCGGATCGTCACGGTTCCGGGCAACCCGCAATACCTTGAAAAACTTTGCGGCGAAAAAAATCCCCACACTGGAACTGGCGGCTCCCGAGGGAGACGGACTGGATGAATTAACGGTGCGGCAGCTTGTACTGTGGATGGATGCTCTCGACCGGATCTGACGCACACACACACTGGCAGCCCACCGACTGCGAAGCCTGTGGTTGTCAAGCCGCCCTGCTAGACTAGAACACTGATCGTGTGCTGATTGTTCGATTCCGTTTTTGGAACACCAAACCATGTCGAGACTGTGTGGGATTCTCAGCGTCATGTGCCTCGTGACTTCATTGGGAGCGGAGGAGATTCGGCACTCCTTCTTCGTTGCGGGCCCGTCGTTCACGGGCATCATCGCTGAAGACAACACCGAACAATGGAACTCGGGAAAGACCGGGGCGCGCGACGGGTATGTCCTCCCTGGCGGTAACATCCTCATCGCGTGGTCGGATGAGGTCAAGGAATTCACCCCCGCGAAGCAGGTGATCTTCGCCTACAAACTCTCTGCAGAGAATAAGGAGATCGGGACCGCGGTGCGACTGGAGAGTGGCCGCACGCTAATTACCGAACTCGGTCCCAAGCCGAGGTTGATG
>JANOKO010001182.1:0-2836 GCA_031419335.1 Planctomycetota bacterium | reverse complement strand
GTCCATTTCACCGGGAAGTCGAGCGGGACCGCATACTGTTCCCCCTTTGCTGCCGCCAGTTCACGTTCAGCATTGAGCAACTTGGCGTACGCAGCCCAGTAGGCATCCCATTCTCCACCCGAGTGCTTCGGTCTGAGAGCTTCAACTGCTTCACGCTCGCGCAATTGTGCGCGAGCTAAAGCGGCTTCAAGCTCGGGTATCGACATCGAGCGCCTCTATGCAGCGAACTAGGGTTAGACAGAATTGGGTTCCGTCTATCGGAACTTGTGTTTCCGTCTATCACTGGACACAATTCTGCCTATGCACGAGGCGGGTTGTCAAGGACTGGAATCCAAAAAACTCTCTCACAGCACTGGTCAATCGCTCATGCCCTCCACCGTCCCCGCCCGCCCCAAACTCCTTGACCAGATGCGAGACAAGTTGCATGTCTTGCATTACGCCTGGAAAACGGAGAAGTCGTACGTTTCCTGGGTCGAACGCTTTCTCCGGTTCCACAAGGAACGCAGCGGCACGTGGCGGCACCCCACCGAACTGGGAAAGGCGGAGATCGAACAGTATCTCACGTTTTTAGCCGTCGATGAACACGTCTCCCCGTCGACCCAGAATCAGGCGTATTCCGCGATCCTGTTTCTCTACCAGAAAGTCCTCGAAATCGAGTTGCCCGTCATCGCTGCCGGGCGGGCCAAGAGACGCGAGCGGCTGCTGATCGTGCTGTCGCGGTCCGAGGTCCAGCGGGTGCTCAGCGGGATCACTCTGGCTCCCTATGCACTGATGGCCAAATTACTCTATGGAACCGGGATGCGTCTCTTGGAGTGTTGTCGGCTGCGGGTCAAGGATGTCGATTTCGAGCGGTCACAGATCCTGGTGCGCGATGGAAAGGGGGGCAAGGACCGGAGTGTGCCCCTTCCCGAGATGTGCGTGGCCGGTTTACAAGAACGGATCGAAAGAGCCCGTGAGCAAGTCGAATCCGACCGCGCTGCGGGCCTGAACGGAGTCGCCCTACCAAAAGCCCTCGATCGTAAATACCCAGAGGCGGCGTTGAGCCTCGGCTGGCAGTTCGTCTTTGGCTCGTCTCGGCTGTGCCGCGATCCGCAGAACCCCGAGGGGCCGCTGGTCCGGTTTCATATTCACGAGAACAACCTACAAAAGGCCCTCGTCCGGGCCGTGCGGGAATCGGGCCTCACCAAGAAGGCCACCTGTCACACCCTACGCCACAGCTTCGCCACTCATCTGCTGGAGCACGGATACGACATTCGCACCGTGCAAGAATTGCTGGGGCACGCCAGTGTCGAGACAACAATGGTCTACACCCACGTACTGCAAAAGGGAGCGTGCGGAGTGCGGAGTCCGCTGGATGCGATGGGATGAGGAATTGAGTGGATGGATTCCGCACGGATCCAAGCTGAACTGGAAACCAAGTATCTGGGGCTCATCCTGCCAGCGACCACCCACGAACACGGCGGACTTACGTCCGCCGCTAGGTGTCTCAGAATCGCTCAACCCTCAACGATCCACCTACCGCTTCGCCGAAAACCGTCCTGCCGCCTGGGGCACGCGGTAGCCTTCGGTCTGGGGCACTTCCTGCATTTCGTACTCGTATTTTTGTTGCTCAATCGTGGCTTGCCGCTGGCGGACCTTTTGCCATTCCTGGACCTGGCTGGTCTGTGGTGAGACTGCGCGCGGCACCGCAGCCGAGTCGCTCATCGGAACCGGGACGGGGTTGAGCGGGGCAGGGTAGTCGTCGGGGATAGGAGACACGGACGTGGGGGTGGCGGTCGGATAAGCGGTCGCTCCGTAAGCCACCGATGGCGAGCAGACACGTTCCATCACGGTCTGTGGAACTTGGCGATACTGGACCTGGGTCTGCATGATGGTTTGCGGGATTGTCTTCGTCACCATGCGGGGCACCCAGACTTGCTGGTAGCCCCCTTCGTCGACGGTGACTTGTTGACGGGTGGTGATGGGCACCTGGACCTGGACGGCTTCCTGCCGCATGACAGTCCTGGGCACCTCGAGGTAGGTCGCGACAGGCTGCGGACAAAGACTGGTTTGGGGAACCATCAGAGACGACTGTTGCGGCATCATCATGGGGGCCGAACCACAACTGCAGTCCCCCAGGGGGATCCCCATTGAGGCATCGCCGAACATCGCGGGTCCAGTCATGCGCGTCCGTGTCCGCGAACGGTAGACCCAGGACCGATTCATTCGGGGGGCTCGCATCTGCGGGCCGAACATCGGCCCCCCGCAGGTCTGCGGCCCCATCATCTGCGGCCCCATCATCTGGGAACCCATCATCGCTTCGATGGGGGCCAGCGGGGCAGGGCTCCCGCACCCGCAACTCCCGGAAGGCCATTGAGCCTGCGCTTGAATCGGGAGGAGTCCTCCCACCACGATCAGTCCTGCACCCACGCGATGAATGAGATTCATAACCGGCTTCCCGCCCTGTGCCTTGTCGATGCCTCCATCGGCAACATCTGCCGATGGGTGATGACATATCACCTGTGACATCGCGGGATATCGGTCAGCAACTCGACGCAGTTCAATCGAAGCGCGAGGTGGTCTGTGTGAGCCACCGGAATTACGTCAACTATGCAGGTTATCCCAGACGAGCGGGGTCGCGCGAGCCCTGGGATCACGCCATTCATTCGGGGAAGACCAGTGGGCTCACGCCGCACCGCTCGCCATTCAAGTCGATGATTTCAGGCAGCGCGGCGCAGCGGCACTGTCGCCCGACCCGTCCCAATACCAAACGCACCGGCCACGGCTCGAATCACTCGCTGTTGCCGGGCTTCACCCAGTTCTGCATAGATGGGCAGGGCGATGATCTCGCGGCTGG
>JANOKO010001181.1:0-2951 GCA_031419335.1 Planctomycetota bacterium | reverse complement strand
CCGAAGTGATGTGGCGCGGCCTCCGCCGCGTCTTCGACTTCAGCCTGGCCTGGGCGACTTACAATGCCCTGGTGCCCAAGACTTGTGTATAAGGACGAGAGCCGGAGCTTGGGAACGAGACTTCAATTCGGGGCCGATCATTTTGGCGACGCCTTCTCTTTCTCCAGAGCGATCTGGGCCTTGAGCAGGTTCGACCTGACTCCCAGTTCGTCAGTGCGACTGGTCACTCCATGCTCGACCATCGTTTTGACGGCTCTGTGCAAGGACTCCATGCCTTGCACTAATTCCTGATGAATGCGGATGCGATCCGCCTTGGTTTCGGAAAGTTCCAATTGAGCTTCCAACAGATTCTCACGGGCCTGCCACATTGCTTCCATCGTCAGGTTTCCGTTTCCAAACTGAAGCTCGATGCCCGCAACCAACTCCTGCAAGACCTTCAGGCGCTCTTCCTGCAGTTCTCGAACTCGGGCATTCTGGGGGGCAACCGGTGGGATCTTTGGAGTGATCGGAGCGCTCTTCTCTGCAACCAACTCTGGCTTCTCAATGACCGGGGCTTCTTTTCCGTGAGTCGATTCACGCGGAGAGTTGACCGGTTGATCCTGTGACGCGGACTGCTGCGGAGAGCCCAGACAGGTCACGATCCAGAGGAGCACGAACCCCTTCCCGAATGTCACGAGAGGGCGATCACCGCTGTTGGGAATGTGTGAGACCATCAGACTTCTCCTGGAACGAAGTGTCACTTCACCGTTCAACGCAAACCCATGCTATCCATAAGCGGGTCCGACGGGAAAAGAATCTCGACGCTTCACTTCGCTGACGCGACCTGTTGTGAGGGACTGGGGGCGGAAGCTGGACTCGCCGGTGACTTCGGAGGAACACGGGTGATGGACTCGGTGGAGAGGGTTCCATCCATTTTCGCCTGAGCAGAGTACATTTTGTGCTGTCTGGCTGGAGGAACCCGTTCCATCAGCAGCCAGGACTTGTCTCCCTCATGGAGACGGGCAGTGAGCCACGGGATGCCTGACACATGTTGTTGAACGGGAGATGCACTGGTGGGCGTTTCCAGAAAGAAATCTGCATCGGCGATGGCGAATGCGGTATCGCAAATCGACCACGTGTGGAACGACCATGACTGGATCGAGTGAGTCTTTAGATCGGATGGCCAGTAGCCCGCAGTCTCGCTGGCGGGATTGAAGGCCAGGGTTCGATGAACACCTCCCAAATGCTTCGCGATCTGCGCATTCACGTAGACACCGAAGCTCTCTCCGATCAACGTCGTCCGCGTGGGATCGAGTCCGGCATCGCGCAGGAGCTGAGCGGCTTCGAGGGCCACCGCATCGATCTGCCGAGCCACGCGCCACGGGACAGCCACTCCGGCGATACCGGTCTTGGCAGGTTGCGACCAGTCGACGAGGAACACAGGCGAGTCGGGACACTGTGTCTGAATGGCCTCTACCAGGGTGTAGAACCGGTCATCCGGCATGAGACCTCCCAGGCCATGCACGATGACGTATTGCTTTCCCATGTTCGTGACTTGGCCGAATTGGTGGATCTTGACCGCATAGACAGCGGATTCCGAACGGGGGGTGACGCTTCGCTCCTGTGCAGAGCCGTCGTGCGCGGCCCCGATCAGCAGAGTGAGAGCGATCAATAGTCGACGGGTTTCAGCGATTCGGGAGTAGTCCATGATGAGTTTCCTGAGCAGGTGAGGAAGGCGATTCGTGAAAGCCTCTGTCATGTCAGGCACTAACGGCGTGGAAATGGGGCGCTGAATTCTTTCACAACGAATTGCCTCTGAACCGGCCCGCATGTCAGAATCAGCGGCGGGGCGGACGACATTCTTTTTTCGTGAGATAATTCGGCTGGCCGAAGTTTTCGCGCGCCCGATCGGCTGTTGAACCGTGCCTGTCCCACTGGAGGTATCGTGAAAATGTTCGCTTGTTCCGTCGCGAGTTCGGTTGGCCACGTCTTCACGGAGAGTCACTCCTCGTGCAAAAGAGGTTGTGTCTCACGACTCAGGACATGGTCCAAAACAACTTCCCGTTTTCACCCGTGGGAATTGAACAGAAGGCAACGAAGGAAACGAAGGGTCAAGTTCGATGTTTCTTCGTTTCCTTCGTTGCCTTCTGTTCAAAATTAGATCGGGAAGTTGTTTGGAGCCAGATCCCAAGGAGAGAGCCTGATGAACGCCCTTGACTCGCCCGACGGCCTGGACCTGGAACGGTTTCGTCGCTACCTGACCCTCCTGGCGGAGGCGTCACTCAATCCCCGGCTCCGCGTGAAAGAGTCTCCGTCGGACATCGTCCAGCAGTCGTTGCTCGAAGCGCATCGTGATCGACCGGCCTTTCGTGGTCAGTCAGAGGCCGAACTCGCCGGGTGGCTGAAGACCATCCTGGCCCGCAATCTGCAAAACGTGGCCCGGCACTACCGCACCGCCAAGTGTGATCTGCGGCTCGAACAATCGATGGATCAACGGCTCGACCAGTCCTCGTCCCGGCTCGACCAGTTACTGCCCGCCGAGCAGAGCTCTCCGAGTCGCAAGGCCGTCGAGAACGAACGCGCGGAGGCACTCGCCGCAGCCTTTGACACTTTGTTAGAACAGGAGAGGACAGCCATCATGCTGAAACATCTTCAGGACTGGTCGCTCCAGGAGATCAGCGAACACCTGGAGCGTCCTGTCGACGCCATCGCGGGCTTGCTAAAACGAGGACTCAAGAAGCTCCGAAACCATTTGCAGGATCTGGAGTAACCCATGTCTGACGCAGAGAGCCAGCGGAGCCCCCGCGAACGACAAGTCGACGCGCTGATCGCGGAATACTACCAGTCGGTCGAGCGGGGTGAACCTCTCGATCAGGGCGAGTTCCTGGCGGCCCATCCGGACTTCGCCGTGGAGCTGCGGGAGTTTCTGGGGGACATCGGCCAGATGGCGGAGCTTGTCCGACCTGCGGCTC
>JANOKO010001180.1:0-1566 GCA_031419335.1 Planctomycetota bacterium | reverse complement strand
ACGAAATCGCCTCAACCCCCGCGTCATCAAACGCGGACGCTGCAAATGGCCCAGCAAAAAACCGATCCACTACGGCCTCGCTAAATTGCAGAAAACCTTTGCCGAATCCATACTTATCCGCTGAGGAAGCGGTATTGGGCGAGACGCCGGGCACGTCGGGCTTCCGCTGGGTGCTCGATCCGGTGGATGGGACCAAGTCGTTCGTCTCCGGCGTCCCGCTGATCGGGTTGCAGTTCCACGACGAATGAGTCGCCAGGGTTTCGTCGAGCGTGCGAGCGTGCAGGTACAGATCGCCTCGAACTGCGACACGACTGTGGACCTTCGTCACGGAGGAGTAACGCATCGCGGCCCACGGAATTCTCCCGGCACTCAAGCACTCGCTCAATGCCCACATCCACCCCCAGTGCCGCACCCGCCACCACCACTTCCGCAGCCTCCTCCAGAGGCGGGTTGGCTGACGAGTCCTTCGGCTCCGACGGGTTGAACTTCAATGATACCGAAACCGCTGGCCGCCGCCTGGATCGCCAGTCGGGTGCATTCCGGGCCGCGTTCGTTCAGGACATAAAGCACGAGTTTGGTGCCATCGAGCGTGCGCTCGATGTCGATCACTTGCAGATCGATGTTCCATTCCGTGATACGGCTGGTCCACGCTGCGAATTCCGCGGCGGACTTCGCAGCGGCGCTGCGAGCAGCAAGTTCGTCCTCATCGGTGGCCAGTCGCAGCACCGCAAAGGCCGCCGGATGTTCGGACTCGGAACGCACATCCCCGAGAACCTCACCAATCTGCTGCCCCCGATGGGTTTCCACAACCACGCGGTCCCCACGCTGCGGGCGAGGCTGCCCCTCACTCGACTGGCACCGGGCCACCTCGGGCACAGCGCCATAGCGGACGAGGTAGTCACGAGATCGGGTCGCGTCGACCATGGGAGATGTTTCAGTCGTTGGAGAGTCATCAATGATCCGTCGTCAAGATCACAGACTACCCGATAACACGGGCATTGGAAGGGGGTGATGGTCTTTGCTCCCAGCCTTCGCTCGCCAGCGTCTCCTCACCTCGGTACGATTCAGACGGAGTGACTCGCGTTGATGCGTTCACTCACTGGACCGAGTGCGATCACTTCGTGATCTCCCTGAACCACAGCTTGAGGAGTCGACCTTGAAACCAGTGCAATGGATTGGGTTCTGTCTGTCAGTGGCGATGGCTGCCGTGTCGTTTGGAGAGGAGCGGACGGCCAGCGAGTCCAAGTCGATCTTCAATGGGAAGGATTTGGCGGGCTGGCACGGCGAAGGGACGATGGATCCGCGCTTGCTGGCTGCGATGCCGGAGGCCGAGCGGGCGGCCAAGAAGGCCGAATGGCAGAAGGATGCCGAGACCCATTGGACCGCGAAGGATGGCGAGCTGATCAACGATGGGCATGGGGTCTATTTGACCACCGACGGGATGTACGGCGATTACGAACTGGTGATCGAATACAAGACGATCCCCTTCGGCGTTCGCAGGGCTGGGAATCGACAACGCGTACGTCGATCTTTCGGCAGAAGAAGTGCCGATCATGGACGGCAGTG
>JANOKO010001179.1:0-8934 GCA_031419335.1 Planctomycetota bacterium | reverse complement strand
TTTCGAGAAAAATCGACTTCGGGTCGAAGTCGGCGGCCTCCAGCTTATATGTGACTTTTCGCGTCTCATACGCCCGGTCAATCACGCCGACCTTCACCAGCGTCTCAATGCCCAGATCGATCTCTGCGGCGGCGAGCTCCTTGAGGGCCTCTTCGGAGCTGCAACTGAAGGTCTCCATGCCGAGCAATCCCATGCTCATTTTCTTCATTTCTCCCGCGTCGTCCGTATAAAGCATTGAGGTCACACCGGGGAGGATCGACTGAGTCATCTCCGACTTGTTCAGCTTGACGAGTTCGCCAGACAGAAGCTTCGTCATCTCCGGTTCCAGCTGTTTGACGGAGATATCGGTGATTTTCCCCATTGTCGGTTCAAACATTCGGAAGGACCGCTGTTCTCCGATCTGGAGCGGAGAATCCTTGACCGACCGATCGAACCAGCCGGGCGATTTCACATCCTCTGGGAGCTTGATCTCTTTCGTAAAGGTCTTCCCTGAAGAGGTGGTTTGCACGGTCGCAACATTGTCTTTGACAGACCCGCGCGTCTCAGTCTTGCTGAACGGGGGATTGTCCTGTAGCGAGTAGAACGATAGCAGGTGACCTTCGGCATCTTCCTCTGTCCGCATGTTGACATCAGTGGTCAGCTTGCCGCCAAAGCGTTTGATCGAAATCCGTGTGAAGACCTCGGTGACGGTGATCATCTGTCCGTTGCGATCTTCTGTCCGCGTGATCGAATTGGCGTACCCGACCTTCTGGCCTTGCAGCAGAATCATCTGCCAGTCTGCAGCTTCGGACTTCGCACTGGGCTTCGCCAGGAGTGTCTGGTCCTCCGCAATACCGAGCCCAGCCGACCCGCAAGCGATGAGTAATATGGCCCAGAACCGCAGCACGAATGTCCTCGTCCAGCGCGTTGCAGAAGGACAAGGATGTCCGACGTACGGGGGCTGGGAACAGGCATGATTCAACATCGTTCACTCGATCGAGGTCGGGGATGAGAGGCATCTGATCGGCACGACTTGTCAGTGTACGGAGTACTTGATGTTTCCGCATGCCTACGGTGTCGGGAGGAATCCTGTGGTATGTGCCTCTCAATTCTGAAGGCACCTCATCGTCCATGCGAATGTCCGGGGTCATCTGCTCCGACATGTTCGGACCGCTTTACAAAAGTCCAGTTATTTCCGTTGTTTTCTGTGATTTAACTCCCTCTGTTCAAATCGGGATGTGAAGCGCTTCCTATTCCTGAGAGGCCATGTTCTGTCCCCTCGCTCCGCAGTCGCTCCGATTCAGAGGTCACGCTCCGCTGTGTTTGACAGGGAGCCCGTGAGGTGCGTTTCAAGCGTCCTGGCGCTCCTGTCTGAGTGTCATCCGTTGCAGTCGCTCCTCCACCGGTTCTGGCATCTGCCGTGGTGCCCTGACGGACGGCACGTCCCCATCCAGCTCTAATTCAATCGGTGGATCAGCGAGATCTTCGACGTAATACCGCGCACTCGGAAAAATGTCCGCCGGGTATGTGAAGTTGTCGAGCATCGCCAGCGAAACACACTGGGCCGCGCCGACAGCGCTTTCCAGCATCCCGCCGACCCAGCAGGGAATTCCCGCGGCCTGACAGAGGCTGTGAATCCTCACTGCGTTGGTCAGGCCACCGACCCGACCCGGCTTGATGTTCACGAACTGACAACTGTGCAGTTCCATGGCCTTCTCGGCATGTCGTACGCTGGCAATGCTTTCATCAAGGCAGACCGGAGTGCGAATCGTCCTCTGCAGAGCCGCGTGGTCCACCAGATCATCGTGGTTGAGCGGCTGCTCGATCATGGCGAGGTTCAGGTCGTCGATCTCGCGAAACATGTCGAGGTCGCGGAGCGTGTAGCCACTATTGCAATCGATGTGGAACACGGCCTCGGGGAACTCGTTCCGCACTCGCCGGAGCATCGGCAGATCCCAACCCGGACGGTACTTTAGCTTGATGCGCGGGAAGCCTCGCTCCACCGCCCCTGCGATTTTCCCCAACATCTCGTCGATCGAGTCGAGCACACCGAAATCATCCCCGACCGGAACGACATCGCGGCTCGCCCCAAAGAGCTGATGCAGCGGGCTGTTCTGGATCTTGGAGTGCAGGTTCCACCACGCGCAGTCGAGTACTGCTTTCGCAAACGGATTCCCCTTGAACATCGCCAGTCGCTGTTGCAGCTCCTCCCCCGAGCGAATATCGCGTCCCAAGAGTTGGGGTGCCATCCAGCGGGCAGTGGTCTCGAAGACTCCCGCGGCGTGCTCCGGGCTGTAACACGGAGCGGCGAGCGGGCACCCCTCGCCCCAGGCGTCGACTGATCCGCTGGTCATCCGACACAGCACCGACTCGACGACCGAGTCTTCGCCATAAGCCGTACGCCACGGAGAGATCAACGGCATGGCGACATGGAATAACTCAATTCGGTCAATCTGCATGGGCTGGATTTCTGGATGGGGACGGATTGAGTGTCAAACACAGCCATCGGGGTGTTGCAACAAAAAACGGGGGAGGACTCTCGTCCACCCCCGTAGGCACTTCCGAATTCGTTCGGCGAATGTTGTCCTTCACTACTTCGTACAGGTCGCTCCGTCGCAGCCAGCCGTCATGGGAGCAGCACAGCCCGGGTCCACTTTCAGGCAACCCGCAGTGTTCCCAGCACTCGCTCCGCCAACACATGGATCGCCATTGCCGCAGCCTGGATCAACCGGGACTTGGCGACAGACGGTCCTCGGCACGCAGCGAGTCTTGGTGACCATGATCTGCCGTGGCACACAATGCGACTTCGTCACGTAGCGGGTCTCACAGACCTGACGGCATGTGGTGTACGGCACCTTGCGGTGACAGACCTGTTGGGTCATGGTGCAGGTGGTGTACGGCACTTGCTTCGTCCGCTGTTCGCAGGTCCAAGTACAGGTGGTGTACGGAACCTGACGGGTCACGTTCTCACAGGTCCAGGTGCAGGTCGTGTATGGCACCTGCTTGGTGCGGCACTCACGAGTATACGTGCAGGTGGTGTACGGTACTTGCTTCGAGCAAGTTTCACAGGTCCAACTGCAAGTCGTGTACGGCACTTGCTTGGTGTAGCTGTAAGGAATCCGGCGACAGGTCGTGCATGGCACTTGGCAGTGCTTGACTTCACTGACCCAGCGGGTGCAGCTGATCTGGCGGGTATAGGTCTTGGGAACCCAAACCTTCTTACAGCACACGCGAGGCGGGCACTGGACCTTTTCGGTGTGGCAGCAGCCGGGCTTGTAGACACAGCAGCATCCGCTTTCATCCCACTGAAACGAGCCTGGGTCGGTCACGCAGCGGTCAACGACTGGACCGGGTACACATTCCTTCACGATTTGCCATTCGCCGCCGCAAACGTTCTCGCACCGAGTTTCGGTGATCGGACGTTTCACGGTGTGGCAAACATCCTTGTAGCAGGTTTGAGTTTCAGTGCGGTAGCCGGTGCAGCAGACATCGCGGTAGCACGTCTGGTAATGCGGCTTACGAACTTGGTAGCACACGTTGCGGTAGCACGTCTGGTAACACGGCTTGCAGACTGAGTACGTTACATTGCGGTAGCAGGTCTGGTAGCACGGCTTGCGGACCTGGCAGCAGACAGTGCGGTAGCATGTCTGATAACACGGCTTGCGAACGGTGTAACAGACATTGCGGTAACAGGTCTGATAGCACGGCTTGCAGACCGTGTAGCACTCGTCCCGCCAGCAGGTGTCGTGAACCGTGCGATTGCACTGAACTGGCACCTTTTCGAAACAGGTGTCCATCACCGTCTGGCATTCCTGATAGGACTCAGTACACCAAGTCGTCTCTTGGACGGTCTTGTAGCAACCACTGTTGCAGGTGCGGGCCTGGCAGTAGTCCTGGCAAGTCTGGCAGCTTTCCGTTGGACAATTTCTGTAGCGGCCTATCCCACAGAATAGTCCGGCTTCGGATTCCGATCCGCTGAGCAGCGCCAAGGCTGCCATAAAGACGGACAACCAAGTCATGTTTCGCATGGCGTCTAATCCCCCAAGTGTTCCCAATCGAGTTCGGAAGTTGTGGTGTGACTGGTCCACGATCGAGAAACGGACCGGCACACTTTGCCTAATGGGAAGACTTCGGCCGTCAAAGTCTGCCCACTCCAGCCAACTGGAGGCTTCACGAACTCTTGCGGAGATTCTCGAACCGGCGACCCTGCCTAGTCCCTACAACCGTTCCGGCAGATTCTACCGGTGGTCTTGGAATGTTCGATTCCCTGCGTGCTTATGGATCGACCGGACCGGTGTTGTGGCATCACCAGGATCGAACATGACTTTCGTGCGAACTCGTCAGAACCGGTCCCCCACGCTATGTTCGGCATCTGTCGTCGCGTCACCGCCACTTACCCATCCCTCAAAATCCCCGTGCGAGAAATGCGCCCATGAAATACGCGATCTGTCATGAACTTTTTGTGGAGTGGAGCTGGGAACAGCAATGTGAATTCATCGCCCAGACCGGATACACCGGGGTCGAGGTGGCCCCGTTCATGTTCGGTTCCCGTCCGTGTGAGTTGATTCCATCGGAACGGTCCAAGTTGTGCGACACGGCGGCTCGCAATGGTGTCGAAGTGATTGGCATCCACTGGATGCTGGCGAAAACAACGGGGCTCTACTTAACCAGTCCCGACCGAGCTGTGCGGCAGAAAACGGCAGATTACCTCAAACAGTTGGGCGACTTGTGTGCTGATCTGGGTGGCCAGGTGATGGTCTTCGGCTCCCCAGCCCAGCGAAACCTGCAACCGGGCGTGACCTGGGAACAAGCATTCGACGCGACGGTCGAGGTCTTCTCTTCATGCGTCGACCACTGGGGACAACGCGGTGTGACGCTCTGTTTAGAACCACTGACACCCAAGGAGACCAACTTCATCAACACCTGTGCCGAGGCGATGGCCATTATCCATGCCGTGAACCACCCCGCACTTCAACTGCATCAAGACGTGAAGGCCATGCTGGGTGGCGAACAGACCCCGATTCCAGCTCTGATCGAGCGGTTCCAACATCGAACACGTCACTTCCATGTCAACGACACCAACCTGCTCGGTCCCGGTATGGGCGATACCGACTACCACCCCATCTTCCGCGCCTTGCGTGACAGCCACTACGACGGCTGGGTCTCCGTCGAAGTCTTCGACTACTCGCCGGGTCCGGAGGCCATTGCGGTGGAGAGCCTGAAGTATATGCGCGAGGTCGAAGAGACGGTGCGAGAGTAGTTTTCAGCCGTCAGCGACGGGGGGATTTCGTGTGAGCATCGGCGGCAGCATTCACGACGAAGACACTCAAGGGGACTTGAGCGGATGAACTCCACAGATCCCGGATGAGTCCGAGATGTCCAGAGCTGGCAAAGAGGCATTGTGGATTTGTCGAGCGGGAGTTCCACTCTGGACTGTCCAACTCCTGGCACACGGAATACTCTGGGTGTCCGTAGACACCGCGATGAGGCTGTACGAATCCGGGAGAATGCTTGTGATCGTTGATCCTCGTGCTTTCGAGTTGACGCGGAGGCGGTTCGTCCAATGGGGGGGAGCAGGGGCGCTGTCGCTCGGTGGATTGTGGAGTGCTCAAGCGGCACACACGTCCTCCGAGCAAAACTCTCCGTCGCTGATACGAGCCTGCATTTTTGTCTTCTATTACGGGGGCCCCAGTCACCTCGACACGTATGACCTCAAGCCGCATGCCCCCACTACTGTGCGTGGCGAATTCCAGCCCATCGCGACCTCGGTTCCGGGATTGCAGATCAGCGAGTACTTGCCGCACATGGCAAAAGTCATGCACCACTGCGCATTGATCCGCAGTATGCGGCACACGAACCGCTTACACGACTCAGCCTCGATTGAGACGCATACGGGTCGTCAAGCCTCACAAGGTGATCGCGAGGAGTTCGCCCCGATCCCTCAATTCTTTCCCTGCCACGGCGGGGCGTTGAGCCACCTGTTGCAGGATCGACATTTGGTTGTCTCGCATGCAGCTCTACCCTTTGTCTTTCACAATGTTGTCCCCACTCCGTGCCAGGGAGGCGGCTTTCTGGGTGCTGCGTTCGATCCGTTTCGTGTCGCGGTCAAACCCGAGTTGCAACGCTATGACGCCGAGGAATTGTCGATTCGCCAGGAGCTCCCAACTCAGCGAGTCGGCTCCCGTCGCGAGCTCCTCAGTGCGTTGCAAGCGACCCTTCCCAGCGACCCGAAACTCAACTCCAGCTTCGATCAATACTATGCCAAGGCCTATCAGTTGCTGGGGTCGGAGCGGGTGCGCAGGGCTCTGGATCTCACAGAAGAGACCCCAGCGACACGGGAGCGGTATGGCGTCTATGCCCAGGTCACGCAGGGCGGCGGCAATGGGGCCGAGCAGGGGTTCGCTCGGCAGATGCGGGGCCAGAATCTGCTCGTTGCGCGTCGGCTGGTCGAAGCTGGTGTCCCGTTCGTGAATGTCTACGACTTCCGCCAGCAGGGGCAGAACTGGGACAGCCACGCGAACCACTTTGCGCAGAACAAGGACACTTTGTTGCCTCCCGCGGACAGGGCACTGGCCGCGCTCATCGGGGATCTCCACGAGCGCGGGCTCTTGGAGTCGACACTCATCGTCGCGACGGGGGAGTTTGGCCGGACCCCCACGATCAATGGATCAGCGGGTCGCGATCACTGGCCCGATTGTTACACTGTGCTGCTCGCCGGAGGAGGAGTCCAGGGCGGGGCGATCCACGGTGCCAGCGATGCCCTCGGGGCCTACCCCTCGAAAGACCCAGCCACGCCCGCTGACCTGGCGGCCACGATCTACTGGCGATTCGGGTTCGACCCCTCGCGGCACATCCTCGATCGCCTCTCCCGTCCGTGGCCCCTGGCAACGGGTGAGCCGCTGCGCCGGTTGTTTGGAGCCGCGTAAAGCGAGCACTCAAAACGCGAATGAGGCTCATTCTGGATCCTGTGTTCGCGAGAGTGTCTACTTCAGAGAGCCAGGGAACATCGACCGACACGCGGGCCACCGACAGCGGTGGATACGACTCGAATCAGTAGGAATGGCTTGAAATGAAGACTGGTTCTCGCGCACATTCTTACGCATGATCGAATTCCGATTTCTTGGCTCGTGAAGAACCCTTTTGTATTGGTTGTCTCCCTCGGAGGGCGATCCCTTTGAAACCTTGTTTTGTGAAACCTAAACAGAAATCCCCATATGAGTTTCTGCATCCACAGCAGGAACTTGAACTCAGGTGTTCGATCGTGTGTGCTTCCGCAAAGTAGGCAGCGGCAGTCATTCCCCACTTTGCCTCCTATCGCAAAGTTTGTGAGCCGCAGATGAACACAGATGAACGCCGATGAAGAGGTGTATCGACCCGAGCCATTCGTTCGCGATCAGTCTCTTCTTCTGCGATGAACTGTACGACTCGCCACAAATAGTCGAATGAACCAAAAATATCGGAGGAGAACTCTCCTCCCCCCTTCGCGTCCTTCGCGACCTTTGTGTTCCCTCTCCGACTCGGGCTGGTGCGGGTGGGAAGAAGAATAGAACACAAAGGTCGCGAAGGGGGAGCAGGAGGAAAAGGGGGATGAGTGGAACTCGTCTGTGATCTCATTCCCTGGCCCCATTGGGTTGCGGCACAGGGCCGTTGTGGGAAATCTGCGTTCATCTGCGTTCATCTGCGGCTCAACAACTCCTGGTTTTCTCCAGGCCCCGTGCCATGTCTCCGTCAGCGGTTTGAGCAGTATGCCTCACGCGAAGCCGCAAAGAGGACGGGGAACCAGAACCCTCCGCGCCTCCGCGTGAGGCACTCTGAATTCAGGTATCGACTCACCCAGCCGCCTCGTCGGCAAGTGGTCGACCAGCCATCCCACGGTGAATGTCGTGAGCTGCCCACTTTCGGGACGCACGCACGTGTTCGATGGATGGACTGGGATGAAATTCAGCGACGTGGTAACTTGGCAGAATGGGTGGTGCGAGGATCTCAAACACAACGGAGCGAGGAGTGACCCATGTCAGAAGCCACGAGTTTCATTGTCGATGTCCCGGCGGTCCTGGAAGAGTTGCGGGCCCTGACGGTCTTGTTTCCAGTCGATGCCATTCGCACAGTCCAACAGCAACGCGAGCTGTTCATCCCACACCTGATCCGGTTGATGGAGCAGGCGTGTGATCGCTGGGAATCCGAGGAAACTCAAGACGAGGGGCAGGCGTCATTTTTGGCCCTGTTCTTGCTCACCGAGTTCTCTGCGTTCGAAGCCTGGCCGACAATTCGGCGGATGTTGCACTTGAAAAATGAGGGGCCCCTGGAAATGTATGGGGACGCTGTTTCGGAGTCATTTCCCCGAATGCTGCCCGTCTTCGCTCAGGGAAAGTCCCAAATTCTGAACGAATTGATCGATAACGAGAACTTGGACTTCACCATTCGAGTGGCTGCTGCCAGGTCGTATCAGTATCTGGTGCGCGACCAACAACTGACACGCGAGGAGGCGGTCGAGTCGTTACGAAAGCAACTGCGAAGTGCCATCGACCGACGTGATCTCGATCTATGTACGGAGATCGGGTGCGAACTGCTCAGCTATTGCCCGCTGGAGGTCAAGGAGGAGATCGAATCCGCGTTCCAGTTGAATCTGATCGATGAATTCATGTTCAACCAAGAGGATCTACGCGAATCCTTGGATGAAGGGATCGCCCGGTTTCAAAAACACCTGCTCCAACTGGAGCCGACGGGCATCCCCGACACTGTGGAGGAGTTGGAATGGTGGAGCAGCTTTCAAGAGCCAGAGGACGCGGACCGTCTCAGTCGCGCTTGGTCTGACGATGAATTTGAAGACGACCAGTCCGATGACTCTCTCCCCCTCGAAGAACCGTTCATCTATCAATTGGAGAGACAGATGGGCACAATTCGCAACACGGATCGGAAGGTCGGTCGGAATGAACCCTGTCCCTGCGGCAGCGG
>JANOKO010001178.1:0-2891 GCA_031419335.1 Planctomycetota bacterium | reverse complement strand
CGAGATGTGCCCGCCGACGCCGCCTTCCATGGCTCGGTTTTCGTCGGCGTGCCACTTCGTTTTCTTGTTCGCCCGCAAGACCATCGCCATCGCGTTCCAGCGGATGTAGCTCTTGATCTTCCGCTCGATCTCCAGGTTGCCGGGGTAGCGCGGCTGGTCTTCGGTGCCGATCGTATTGATGTAAGGAGTGGTCGCCACGAAGGGGATCATCACCCCCTTGTGGTAGGCCCGCTCCTGCAGATTCACCAGCAGCTGTTGCACCTTCTCCGGGCCGAAACGGTGGATGACATCCTCCAGCGAGTCGAACCATTCTTGCAGCTCGCTCGGATCAATCCCGGGTACGGCCCCATCAACGGCAGGTTCTACGTGATCAACTGGCATGGTGGAGAACGGTCCCTTGCAATTCGATGAGGTGCATGTGCATCCAACCGCCGGTATTCCGACGACTGGCCTGCGAGAAATGCAAACACCCCCAGCCTGCCCCCCGAGACAGGCTCGCGGGAATGACTTTCGTATTGTGACAGGCTGGCCCGTTTTGGCAAAGCATATGAGTCTTGCAGGAATTCTCCGATATTTTCGACCGGCACAAATCGCTGGAATGTTGCGAATCAACTCCGAACGCCTTACTGTTTGAAGAGTTAGGTTCTCTCATCATGGACGGGGTGAGACATTGGAAATGGGATTTGTTCCATGTGGACGGCAAGCGATGGCGAAATGGCCTTTTGAGGATTCTCCGAACTGTGCCTGTTTCGTGACGGGAGACGTGTTTCGAGGATCGCCCATTCTCAGGGTCTACCACGATTTCGAAGGTGGATGGCAATTTCACGGCGAGCCCGCCGAGTCGAGTCAGCTGGATGAAGCTCAGGTGGTCTGTCTCTCGACCATGGTCGAGCAAGACCAGACAACGAGAACATTGCACGATCTCCCCTACGGCTGGATGGCCTCTCGTTCCGATCCGACTCAACCTTGGGAGCGGAACAAGAATCATCCGTTTCCGACCTACGTAAACGATGGGTATTACCTGGAAGATGCCGAGTGGTTGGCGCAGTTCCTGCCCGATATCGTGCCGCCATGTGAAGACGCACTCAGCGAATTGGAGCCAGGGGACACCGTCAAGCTCGTCTTTCGATTTCGTGAGGAATCGGCTCCGCGAGGCAACAAGCAGTCTGAGAGGATGTGGGTGCAGATCACCGAATATGATGAGGACGAAGTAATCTTCACCGGCAGATTGGATAACGACCCTCACCACCAGGGGGCGATTCGTTCCGGAGATGTATTGTGTTTCCTGCCCTCCCACGTGATTGAGATCTACTCGGCGGATCACGACTGACACTTCGGGGTGCGACCCGGCGTGTGATGAGGGTGATCGGCAACGCCCTTGTTTCGAGTCGTCGATTGCAGATCGTCCGTAAATCGCGAACATGCCTACGGATCTCGATCCGCAGGTGATCGTTCTTTCGGACGAACTGGGCACGACGATTGATGGATGACTCGAAGAGGGACTGGCTCGGCACGGCACTCCATTGTGTCAGGAATCGGGCACAAATCGGGCCCCGCATTGGGATCATCCTCGGCAGCGGGCTGGGCGGTTTTGCGGCAGAGGTCGAGGCGGAGGCTTCGTTCCCTTACGGTGAGATCCCGGGATTTCCGGTGTCGACGGCGATTGGTCATAAGGGGCAACTCACGCTCGGGCGATTTGCAGGCGTCCCGGTGGCAGTGCTGGAGGGGCGGTTTCATCTGTATGAGGGATACTCGGCGGACCAAGTGGTTCGGCCGATTCACTTGCTGCGGGCTTTGGGAGTCGAACTGCTGATCGTGACCAATGCAGCTGGCGGGCTGACTCCTGGACTCCGAGTGGGTGATGTGGTGGTTGTGGAAGACCATGTGAATCTGATGTGGACTGGGCCGGGGGCAGCATTTGACAAAAGGGATGCGCTTTTATCACACAGGTCTGTTATCCCAATCTCTGATTCCCCCTTCCCCCCTTCGTTATCTTCGTTACCTTTTGTTCAATACTCTGCCTCCGGTCATGCGGAAAGAGGATTGGAACAGAAGGTCACGAAGGAAATGAAGGGGGAGGGTTCCCGTGCGCTGTACGACCCCGGACTGGCCGAATGGGCGCTGGAAGCCGCTCGCGAGTCCGGTGCGAGTTCGACTCGCGGGGTGTACATCGGGATGACAGGACCGAACTATGAAACGCGCGCCGAGTACCGCTGGCTGCGGCAGGTCGGCGATCTGGTAGGGATGTCGACGGTTCCAGAGGTTCTGGCCTCACGCCGCCTCGGCATCCGAGTCCTGGGCCTCTCGGTCGTGAGCAACGAGTGCAACCCCGACGCCCTGGAACCGACCGATGGAGCCCAAGTCGTGGCCGCTGTGTCGCGAGCCGAAGTGAGGCTCAGAGCCATCGTGCGCGGAGTCCTGGATCGCTGGAAAGAGTCGCTTGACAGCGTCCATGAGTCGACGGCATGAACTCTCCGAAATGCGGAGTTGAATGTGGTCTGCTTTTCTTTCATCGGGGGACAACTGCTTAGGACATGGTCCACAAGAACGTCCTATAATCACCCTTGAACTTCTGTTCGAAATCCAATCGGGACGTTGATTCGAGCCCGATCGTTAGCCTGGCGTTCCGTCAACTCTTGATCTTGAGGTTGAGCCAGGCCCGCGCGGGAGCTGAGCCGCGAGGAAAGGGACGCGTCGACTCGCAGTCGCGGCTCGGCGGGAGCCTCGCCCTCCCGAGGGAGGCGAACCCCTAAATCAAGCATCGACGGGGCATTAGAGCACTTTCACAATTCCTCTTCAGTGCCCCTTCTGATCACCCGTACCCACATTTCCTGAAGAAGTTCACGCAGTGTTCCGCCGGGGTCTCATCGAGCAGTTGACCCACGGCTTTG
>JANOKO010001177.1:0-5100 GCA_031419335.1 Planctomycetota bacterium | reverse complement strand
GGCCCGCGGGCCAAGCCCGAGCCCGTGCAGACCTCTAATAGCTATGACGGTTTAACTATATGTTGATAATATTTATGTCGGTTTAGAATTGGCTTGACTAAAAACATCGATTTAGTTATTCCGATTTAGTTAAACCATTTTTAAAGTTCCTCTATAGTTTTAAAAGTTAATGCGAAAGTGTTCATTTGTTAAAATTTTACAATTTTTTTATGACAGATTTAGTCTCTGGGAATAGTTCTGGACGTGATACAACATCAAGGCCCTCGTACGTACATAATAGAATGTTGAATTGAATGTACCGTGGCTTCATTATTTGCTCCATCTTTTTCACAATAGCAGGATATTTAGCAGCTACATTATTTTTTTCACCGGGATCAGTGGCGAGATCATATAATTCCACCGGGGCATCGGCCTTGGGGGCTTCTTCTGGATGGGCCTTTTTCCAGAGTTCCAGGAACAGGCGCTGGGGCAGGTAGACCCGATCGGCGGTTGACGGGTCATCACCGGTATAGGGGAGAACGACATGCGGCTCCCACTTCGGCGGTTCGACTTTCTTGGCGGCGTCCTCTTGAGCTTGAGTCAGCGACGGAGTGAGTATCAGCGCCAGCAGCAGTGCCACGGTGGTCAGCGGGGTTGTCGAGCAGGTCGTGACATCCGGACAGCAGCGAGACTTGATCCGGCAGATCAGCCAGCACACAACACACTGAATCAACACCGCCCAACCTCCAAAGAACAGACCATCCATGATCGGTTGGCAGCGAGTGGGCAGCAGCGGAGCGATGGCGATCGATCCGAGAATGAGTATTGCGACACACGCGGCTCGCAGGCTCAGCGGGAACTTACGAGCAAACCATCCGGCGACGAAGACCGCCGCCATTACGAAGCAGGTCCAGTCGCGCGACTTGTCGCGTCGGGTGAATTTCAAGTGCAGGTCGGCTGAGGCACTGCCGTTGCCGAGGAACGTGAACTCACGGGTCGTCGAGTCTTCGGGGGCGGAGAGCGAGAGGGCCAGCGAGAGCAGGCCGCCGAGTTGGACTTGTGGAGGCCCAGCCGCCTGGGCTTGTTCCCCGGCATCAAGGATGCCGTTCACGTTGGCGTCAAATTGTTGAACCGACTGATTCTGTCGAATCTCCAATCCCAGTGTCTGGTCATGCTGCCCCGGGGCCGACATCCCCGCCACCGTACGACTAGACCAATTATCCCGACCCATCTTATTTGGTTTCCTTCCAGCGGCCACGCCGTTGACTCCAAATGCCGCACCGGCCTCTTCCCCCGGTTTCATCTCACCAGAGCCGGGGCCGTTCACCACGGACTGCGGGTCGGCCATTTTCTTCTGTTCGAAGAACCCGTCGCTTTCACTCGGTATGGCTCCAAACCGGCCCCGGTTGCTCGGGGTGGGGTTCCGCATGCCTGTGCCACGGCCACCGAAGCCCCCGCCCCCCTCTTTATCGCCGCTCTCCCTGTCGGACAGCTGGGACTTGTCCCGTGCAAGCGATTCAAGTCGATCTTGTGGCTCGTTGAGCTTCTCCATCGGCTGGGGTTGAGCCAACTGCAGTTCGGCTCCCAACTGCGGAGCACTTTCAGCCCCCGCGGCCTCGGGGGCCGGGGCTGCGGGCGGAGTGAAATCCAGGGCCTCTTCGGATGCCATCGGAGCGTCCGAAGCGGGAGCGGCCATCTCGCCTCTCATCGATCCCACGTCACCGTTCATGTCTCCTCCACCGCCCATGCCACCGCCGGGCAAGTCCATTGAGGCCATCGGGGCCGGGGCTGCCGTCGTGGCGGCGACCGCTCGATCGTATTCGGCATTCCTGCGGTCATTCCTCTCTTGCGCGAGTCGGGAGGACTCTCTCGATTGTTGAACGGAGGGCAACATCAAGGTGATCAATACGGCAATAATCCCCACGACTACCGCTGATTCCACCAGCCGCTTCCACCCAAACCGTTCCACGGTCTTTCGCAGTCCCCACACGACGAGGAACACGATCGACACCAGAAACATCGCGCTGAAAATCTGCTTAGGACTCGGAGCGTGGAACAGCGAACTCCAACGGCCTAGCTTGCCGTCCTGATCGAGGTCATGGGTGGGCTGGAACGAGCCGGGGCTGTCGATCAGCAGCAGATCGTTGGGGTGGTACAGGTTCCATTTCTGCTGGAGGATGTCGAGCGGTTGCTCGGCTCCCTGGCCATCGAGGACAGTGAACGCGGGCGGGGCTTGCTTGAACTCGGCGGTCAGCGGGCCAGCGAGGCGGGAGCGGTAGAACAGCGTCAGCGTGTGGTGCTGGTCGGCTTGGGCGTTCTGCGGGACGGCGACGAGCAAGCCGTCACCTTGACGCCGAATCTCCTGCGGTTGACCATCGAGTTGCACGGCCCACAGGTCGACCTCCGCCGGGAGACGGACCTTGAGGTTTTGCACCCCGATGGCAGTGAACACCAGATCGGCCTGATGCTGGAGTTCGCCGTTCCGACCCAGGACGGTTTGGTAGTTCGCCGAGTGCCCGACCGCCGTCGGCACCTGCGCCCGGTCGAAGCGCTGCTCGCCGACCGCCAGCGCCCAGCCGGGACGGGTGTAGCGATAGCCCGCGACGATGGCTTCTTTCGGACGATAGGCAGCGGGCGGGAAGTCGATCGGGTCGACCTTGAGCAGCGGCTGGCCCGAGACATCGGTGGCCAGCGGGGAGAGGAACTGTTCTTGAGAAGCCTCAATCGCCACGAACCCCGTCTCGCGTTCAGCCCCGATCACCGTCAGCACCGGGCAGTTGAACGGCCCCTTCTCCGGACGGGCATGGCGGATGTCGACTGACAGGAGATACGTGTCGTTCCCATACCGATCGAACCGCAGCGTCCAGCGGCGGATGCCGTTCTGGGCCGGGGCGGCGGTCTGCTCGACGATCTTCGGCGGGAACGGGATCATGAAGCCCTGCCCTCCTTGTTGACCTCCCTGCGGCTGAGGTGCGGCGTTGAGGGCCACTGGAAAGAACGGATCGAGCCGGAATCGCAGGTCGGTCCCGGAGGATTCCGGTAGGTCGATCATCAAGCTGCGCACACCGCCGCCCTCGATCCGCAACTGGCTCTCGATATGAGTGTTGAGCGTATCGGGTTCGATGCGGAAGAAGGTCGACTCGTGGCTCGATACGCGGGCCGGTTTGCGAGTGACATTCAGCAGCCCCTTGTAAGCGGAGTCCTGCAAGCTGAACCCCAGCCGGATGTCGCGACCATACGCGGCGATCTTCTGCCGCAGGATGTTGAGTTCCGACGGGCTGGGAGGGTCGAGACCCGCGAGCTCGGCGGGAACGACATCCAGAGCGGCCTCAGCCGTGATGCCGTAGAGTCCCTCGATCACCCCGGCCTGCGGGAGTTGCACGCGCGGCAGAGCGATCTGCGTCGGCTGGTCCTCGACCGGCCACTTCTCGGGTTCGAGGCCCGCGTTCAAGGTCAGCGAAACCGTCCCATCCGCCGGGATCGGGGTCGGGAACGTAATCCGAATCTGGTTGATCCCGGCCTGTTGCGGAACGACCTGCCAGGTGATTGGCTGGTCGCCGAGGAACAAGCTGCGGATTTGCCATTCGGCGGGGAGGTTGATCTGCGCATCGAACAGCGGAGCGAGACGCGTTTGCAGGTTGATGACCGCCGTGAAGTCGAGGCCAGTCGAGTTCAGATCGAGCAGGTTCGTGACCGCCGCCCGCACCTCGCGGGTCTTGGGCTCGGTCACGAACGGCAGCTTGAAACGCGGCTTCCAGATCTGGAAGTGGAGCAGCGAGTCGCCGTTCTCGGCTGTGACAGCTTGGCTGACCACGGTGCGGACGCCATCGAGTTCGCCAACCCGCAACCGGACGCCCGCCGGGTAGCGGACCTCGGCGATGCCGACCTGCGAAGTGATGTCGTTATAGACGAGGGTCGGCACCTCCCAGGCCATGTCGCTGGCCGCTTTGAGGACGCCACGGAAGGTGATCTCGCGGCTGCCTTCAAACGGTTGGCGGTAGGCCAGCGTGATTGTCGTGCGGGCCGGGTCATCGGGAGTGTCAGCGAGTTGCCACGAGTCGAGGCCGGTCGACTCGACGCTGGTGATCTCCAGCGACATCGGCACGGTGCAGACGATGCGATCGACGGGCCGCCCGACAACTTGCAGCACCGACTTGGCCGACCATGCGACCTCACCGGGAGCCACCGTCACGGCGATGGCTGTGTTGGCCAGCGTTAAGGCATCGGTGCGAGTGCTGGCTTGGCGATTGGTGATTTGCAGGTTGACGCTCTTGTGTCCGCCCAGAGCGATGCGGTACTCAGCGGGCTGGTCCGCGGGTGTACTGCGGGGGAACTCGTTATGGTCTTCTTGCAGGAATTTTCCGGCGGGGAGAGAGACCACGAGTTCGCCGCTGCCAGCGGGCATGACGCCGAACGCCGTCGCCAGATCGCTGCCGACGGCGGACAAGTGAGCCGAGAGTTCCAGGGTCAGCGTGCCCGCTCCCTGCACATCGGTGAAGACCCGCAGGATGTTGGGGTTCTCGCCATGCCACCCGGCCAGCGCGGGCTGTCCGTTGATCTGGCACTTCTCGACGGAGAGGCCATCGGCGGGGACATGGAACTCGGTCCAGCTCTTCTCAAAGTTCGTGAACTGGATCGTGGCGGTGATCACGAGTTGGTCGCCATCGATTTTGGCTGCGTAGTTGGCCGAGGAGACCACGAGTCCGGTCGGTTGAACTCCGGAGGTCTTGTTCTTGATCGCGTCGGCCACGAGGGCGTCGAACTCGGCCTTCTTGAGGAGCACTCCCTGCCGGTCACGAGCCATCACCGCGTCGAACTCGTCGAGCGGGACGAAGATGTGCCGTAGCGGTTTGTCGAGCGGATCCTGCGCGTGCGTGGCTCCCGCCACCACCATCAGGAGTAACGCGAGGAAATACGACATCAGGCGAGCCGGGCGGCGTAAGCCCCCGGACCGATCAGCGCGCAGACCGCAGTGTCCGGGTGCACTCCGGCTCGCTGTGTTCTTCTCTGGCTGACGGCTGGAAATCAATGTTATTTCCGTACGCTAACAACGAACAAATAAATAATTTCCGTATAGTCAATCCATGTTAAGTGGCGTATAGGTTTGTTGACGTCATTAAT
>JANOKO010001176.1:0-7195 GCA_031419335.1 Planctomycetota bacterium | reverse complement strand
ATAAGCTTCGCCAAATTGCCCTACCTGTGACTTGGGATCGGGATCTTGCGCCCTCTTCCTACTCCGCCACCTTCGTCCGCACCACGCGGTGGAAGTGCAACTCCACCTCGCGGTCGACAACTCTTCGCAGCCCCTCGGAGAGGCAGGTCGGCTCGTGGTCGGATTCGCCGATGCGGACGATCTGGTCCAGCGGGGTGCCGGGGCGGACGCTGAAGGTGCTTTGATTGATGATCTGGTTCCCGGCGTCGAGGTCGGGGACGATAAAGTGGATCGTGGCTCCGTAGGTCAGCATGTTGCACTTGAACGCATCGTGGTACGGCTTGAACCCCGGGAACGGCGGTAGCAGCCCGTGGTGCAGATTGATGATCCGCCCGCCCGCGAACTCCCAGCAAATCCCGGCGGGCAGCACGCGCATGTACCTGGCCAGTACGATGTAGTCGACATCGTATTGGTCGATCAGCTGGGCCATCTCCGCGTAGTCGGGTTCGCCAGCTGCGTCGCCGATGTTGTGGAAGGGCACATCGAACTGCTCGGCGAGTCCGCGACAGGCATTGCGGTTGCCGATCATCACAGCGGGGGTAGCCTTGATGCGGCCATCGCGGATGTCGCGGAGGATCGCATGCGGCGGCTCGCGGCGATACGTGGTGCAGAGGGCAATGCGAGGCGGACGTTTGTGCTCATCGCGCGACCAGGTGCGAACGGAGAGCCCCTTCTCCTGGCCGATCTCGTGCATCCGCTTTCGCAGGTCGGCAATCGAGCTGGCCTCGTCCGGCCAATCGATCCGCAGCATCATCGCGAACAGCCGCTCCGAGTCGTGGTCATACATCTGGATTTCAAAGATGTTCGCCCCGGCTGTGGTGACGTGGTGAACGATCGGATCGGCGAGACCGCGATTGTCGGGACCAACGGCGGTGAGGATGACCTGCATGGATTAGGCTCAGTGTGTAACCGGCAAGGTGGCGGGAAGACGAGGGGAGTATAGGCCGTGAAGAATCGGTCGGGCAGTTCTTTTGCCCGTTTCTCGCCACCGGTTGGAGAATGTGTCGAACAACTTGACGTGTTGGAACGGTCATCTTCAGTCAGACATCTGTGGCATTGAATTCAAGACTGATGTCGCCAGCATCCTTCCCAAGCTCGGAGGTCGTCCAGATGAAGTCGATATGTGCGTGGGGACTCACTGTAGCCTGTCTGGCGGGCGGGATCACTCTCTCCGAGCAGGCGATGGCCGGACGGAGTGCGACGTATAGGACCGTACTCGCGGAACCAGCGGGCCTGGACAAGATTGTGTCGCTGACCTTCATACGGAAACCGCTTCAAGAGGCTTTGGCGGATATGGCCAAGCTGGCGGACCTCAAGCTGGAGATCGATGGAGATGCCCTGAAGTTCAAGGGGCTAACGAAGAACATGCCGGTCACTGTGGAGATCAAAGACGCCAAGCTCAGCGACACCCTCCGTAAGGTACTCGATATCGCCTCGATGGAACTGCTCGACTATGAATTGCGAGATGAAGGGAAAACACTGTTTGTCAGTACGAAAGAGTCTCTGAAGAAACCGGAATGAAGAGATTCGAGCGAACCACGACGCCGATTCCGTTCAGCTCGGGGTATCGCTAGAGTGTGCTGCAGTGTCAACAATGATTGCAGCCCCACACAGGAACGCTGGTTGATGTCCGCTCGTTTGATCGATGGCAAAGCCCTGGCTGCCGAGATTCGTTCGCAGATCGCCGCCGAGACTTCTGACTTCACACAGAGGACCGGTGTCGTGCCGCACTTGGCAGCTGTGCTGGTCGGTGAAGACCCCGCGAGTGCGGTGTATGTGCGTAACAAGCAGACAGCGTGTGAGAAGGCGGGCCTCAAGAGCACGCTACATCGGCTCGATGCGGGCACCTCGACCGAGCAGTTGCTGTCGCTCGTGGACCGCCTCAATACCGATCCGGGGACGCACGGAATCCTGGTTCAGTTACCGCTGCCGAAGCAGATCGACGAGCAACGAGTCCTCGACGCGGTGACGCCGCTCAAGGATGTCGATTGCTTCCACGCCGAGAATGTCGGCCTGATGGTGCAGGGGCGACCGCGTTTTCTACCGTGTACGCCGAGCGGCTGCCAACAGCTACTCATCCATGCCAACATCGAGACCTCCGGCAAGCACGCGGTGGTCCTCGGTCGTAGCGAGATCGTCGGCAAGCCGATGGCGATGCTGCTCGTGCAGAAGGGGAAGGCTGCGGATGCCACGGTGACGATCTGTCATAGCCGCACGCAGCATCTGGCCGAGATCGTGCGGCAGGCCGACATTCTTGTCGCGGCTATCGGCAAGCCGAACTTCGTCACCGCCGACATGGTCAAGCCGGGGGCCACGGTGATTGATGTCGGAATCAACCGCGTCGGTGACAAGCTCGTCGGCGATGTCGACTTCGAGGCCGTCAAACAGGTCGCCGGAGCGATCACCCCCGTCCCCGGTGGTGTGGGTCCGATGACGATTGCGATGCTGTTGCAGAACACGCTGAGGGCTGCGGTGTTCCAGACGCCGTAGGACGGGCGTCCTCGCCCTTCCCCTCGCGTAGGCTGGGCTTTCCAGCCCGTCCCCTCCGTCAAGGAGGACTCACGAGTCACTCACCCGCGTCGAGCGCCCACCGGAGACGGCCTGGAAAGGCCGTCTTACGAAGGACGGACCAATGGGCCCGTCCTACACTCCCCACTCTCCACTCCCCACTCATGCTGCTCTCCATCGACACCTCTGGAATGGCTGGCAGTATCGCTCTGATGCGGGACGGTGTCCTGCTGGCCGAACGGCAACTCGCTCAAGCGGGGCGGCGGCATGCTCGCACGTTGGTGGCGGAATTGGCGAGCCTGTTCGCGGAATGTGGTTCGAGTCCCGACCAGTGCCACGCCATCGCCATCAGCGTCGGGCCGGGCAGCTTTACCGGTTTGAGAGTCGGGGTTGTGTGTGCGAAGACGTTTTCGTATGCCACGGGGTGCTTGCTTACGTCGGTCGATACGTTCGAGGCGGTGGCCACCGGCATGCCAGCTGAGGTCCACGAGGTCGCGGTGATCGACCTCGCCCAGCGCGGCGAACTCTTCGTCGGTGAGTATCGCCGCACCGCCGACCACTGGGAGCGAATCGGCGAGATCACCATCGAGCCTGCCGAAGCGTGGGCCGCCGCACGCAGGCCGAAATTGCAGGTGGTCGGGCCGGGGCTTTCGCGGTTACGCGGGTCGCTGTTTCCAGAGGCAGCATGCCTCCCCGTCGAGTACGACGCCCCGCAGGCTCGGCATGTCGCGACCATCGGAACGCGGCAACTTCGCGAGGGGCGGACCGTCGATTGCTGGAGCCTGGAACCGTTCTATCTGCGGCGCAGTGCCGCCGAAGAAAAGGCCGGGGTCAGGGTCGTGTAGTGTCAGCGATTTCTCCGAAATCGCTGATTCGACCTTCTCCACCGAACCAAGCCCCCTCCCATCACAATCGTCGCTACAGCGAATTCGGAGAAACCGCCGACACTCTCATCTGAATCCGCACAAGTTTAGCGATCGCCGATGAAACATCAGCTTGGGCGCGAGGCATCCAGTCCCTGATGTTCGAACTCACGGACGGGCAGGTGTGCCCGTCCCACGCTCACCCGGCATCAAACGTCAACTCCCCGTGTTGTTCGTTCACGCGGATGGTGGCACCGGGTTGGAACTCGCCGCCGAGGAGGGCGTTGGCCAGGGCGTTTTGCAGGCGGTTTTGGATGACGCGACGGAGGGGTCTCGCTCCGTAGATCGGGTCGAAGCCTTCGTGGGCCAGGAGTATTCGAACCGGGTCGGAGACCTCCAGCGTAAAGCCGTGCGTTGCCATTTGGGCGATGAGCTTGGTCAGTTGGAGGTCCACGATCTTGCGGATGTCGTGTCGGTCGAGGGGCTCGAAGACGATGATCTCGTCGATGCGGTTCAGGAACTCGGGCAGGAAGCGGTGCTTCAGCTGGTCGAGGACTTGTTCGCGGATCGACGACTCCTCATCGGTGCCGGTCAGTTCGGTGATGATCTGCGATCCGACGTTGGAAGTCATGACGACGATCGAGTTCGTGAAGTCGACTGTGCGGCCATGCCCATCGGTCAGGCGGCCATCGTCGAGAACCTGCAACAGCACGTTGAACACATCGCGGTGGGCCTTCTCGACTTCATCCAGCAGGATCACACAATACGGCTGTCGCCGAACGGCTTCGGTCAGGCGGCCCCCTTCTTCGTAGCCGACGTATCCCGGAGGGGCCCCGATCAGGCGGGCCACGGAGTGTTGCTCCATGAACTCGCTCATGTCGATGCGGATCATCGCCTTCTCATCGTCGAACAGGAACCACGCCAGCGCTTTGCAAAGCTCCGTCTTTCCCACGCCGGTCGGGCCGAGGAAAATGAACGAGCCGATGGGGCGGTTCTTGTCCTGCAACCCCGACCGCGAACGCCGCACCGCGTTCGACACAGCTGTGACTGCTTCCTCCTGGTTGATCATGCGGCGGTGGATTTCGTCCTCCATGCGCAAGAGCTTGTCGCGTTCGGCTTGCAGCATGCGGGCGACGGGGATGCCGGTCCACTGGCTGACGACCTTGGCGATGTCTTCGGGAGTGACCTCCTCGCGGAGCAGACGCTCTCCGCCGCTGGCATTGAGTTCGTCGAAGCGAGTCTTGACGGAGGCGAGTTTCAACTCGGCAGCATCGAGCGCCTGCTTCGCAGTGAACGCCTTAGCATAGTCGTCGTTCGAGTTCGTCTGGCGAGCCTTCGAGAACGCGAGGTCGTACTCCTGGCGGATCTTGTCGAGTTCCTCCTGGAGCGGTTTGAAGCCCGAGAGAATCTCTTTCTCGGCTTGCCATTTCCCCTTGAGGGCGTTGACCGACTCTTCGCGGTCGGCGATCTCGCGTTTGAGTTGTTCGTGGCGGTCACGCGACTCGGCACTCTTCTCGGTGGCGAGGGCTGCAGCTTCGATCTGCATGCGGGTCAGCTGGCGCGAGGCTTCGTCGATTTCAGTCGGCATGGAGTCGATCTCCATGCGGAGATGCGAGGCGGCCTCGTCGACAAGGTCGATCGCCTTATCGGGGAGGAAGCGGTCGTTGATGTAGCGGTCGGAGAGCGTGGCTGCGGAGATGAGGGCGTCGTCGGTGATGCGGACTCCGTGGTGCGACTCGTAGCGTTCCTTGAGACCGCGCAGGATCGAGATCGTGTCTTCGACGTTCGGCTCTTGGACCATGACCGGCTGGAACCGGCGCTCGAGGGCGGCATCCTTCTCGATGTGTTTGCGGTACTCGTCGAGGGTCGTCGCTCCGACGCAGTGCAGTTCGCCGCGAGCGAGCGCGGGCTTGAGCAGGTTCGAGGCGTCCATCGCTCCCTCGGCGGCACCGGCTCCGACGACGGTATGGAGTTCGTCGATGAAGAGGATCACCCGGCCTTGGGCTTGCTCGACTTCTTTCAGGACCGCTTTGAGGCGGTCTTCAAACTCGCCGCGATACTTGGCCCCGGCGATGAGGGCTCCCATATCGAGGGCGATGACCGATTTGTCCTTGAGATTCGTCGGCACGTCCCCTTTGACGATCCGGTCGGCGAGACCTTCGACAATGGCGGTCTTCCCGACACCGGGTTCGCCGATCAGGACCGGATTATTCTTGCGGCGGCGGGAGAGCACCTGGATCACCCGCCGGATTTCAGTGTCACGACCGATGACCGGATCAATCTTCCCTTGGCGAGCGAGTTCCACCAGATCCTTGCCGTACTTCTTGAGGGCTTGGTACTTCTCTTCCGGGTTCTGATCGGTCACCTGCGCGCCACCCCGCACAGCTTGGAGCGCGCTCAGCACATCGGATTCTTCGATCCCGTTCAGCGTCAGCAGCTTCTTGGCTGGGTCTTCGACCTTGGTTAACGAGAGAAACAGATGCTCGGTCGAGACGAACGAGTCCTGCATCTGCGTCGCCAGCTTCTGAGCGGCGTCGAAGACCTGCATGATTTCTGACGAGCCTTGCAGCGGGACATTCGACCCCGACGAGGACGGCAACCGCCCCAGCTCGGAGTCGAGCATCTTGGTCAGCTGCGCGAAATTGACACCGATCTTCTGGAGCAGGGCGCGCGGCACACCGTCCGCTTCGGCCAAGAGCGCGTGTAAAAGGTGAAGCGGCACCAACTGGCGGTGGCCCTTCGACTCGGCGTACTGCTGAGCCGCCTGGACCGCTTCCTGAGACTTGACCGTGAACTTTTCGGGACGAAATGCCATGAAGAACTCCAACATCCAGCGGCACCGATGGGAATTCGGTCAAATCGGTGATACGCTGCCTCGGAAACGTAGGCAAAGGTTGTGCCAAAATCCGTAACACTCGATCTGCCATTGGATAACGCCCTCTGACGCTTTCTAACATGGGCTAAGGATGCCGATATGACAGCATGGCCGAAATCCGCTCATCTCGATGTTGGGTGCCATTGTGACACTGTCAGCTTTTGAGAAAATGCGAAGTTTGAGTGGAGGCTCGCTTGATGTTCCATGAGATCCCCTAAAATCCCCCAGTTCTGTAAAATCCTCCTCGGACCAAATGACCGATTCAATCGGTGATGAGGGAGAAAGCAGATTCTCTCGCCCGATCGGACCATCCTCGCGTCTGAATCGACACAATGCGGTGCCTGGGGGCGAGCAGGCAGGATACAGTGGAGTTAAGGGGCCTTTCCCTTTCAAGGAGTGAAGATGAAGAAGTTGCTGATCGTTGCATTACTGGCCCTCGTCGGAGCCGATCTGTCGGCGCGTGAACCACTCGGGGTTCCAGCTCGCGGAGCCGAGTTGGCCCTGGCAGCTGAGCCGACGCTGCTGCTCCCCGCGGCCGAGACGCAGGGAACGCTGGTTCCGTACACCGAATATGTCGTCGAAGCGTCACCGGTGATCGAGTTGTACAGGAACGTCAAGGTGCTGGACCGCAAGAACGTCCACCCGTGTGCCGTGTCAAAGATCGTTCAAGTCAACGACCCGTGCGACAAGTGTTGCAAAGTGTTCGTCGAGATTTGCGTTCCTCCATGTGCCTGCGAAACCGTCAAGTGCTACCGCCAGGGCGATCGCCTGCGGTTCTGCTACGGCGATTACTCGGTCGACGTTGTCTCCCGCCGCCACGATGTCGTCGTGAACTACAACGACTGTTTTCGGTGGTCCGTATATCGCCTGAAACATCGAAACCACACCGGTATCCGGTGTGGTTTTTTTG
>JANOKO010001175.1:0-6559 GCA_031419335.1 Planctomycetota bacterium | reverse complement strand
ATCGCGACACATTGAGAGCGATGGGAAGCGAAGTCGACACCCTCGAACGCTCCCAATCTGAGATCGATCAACTCGTTTCAAAGCACCTTCATGCCCCCCGATAAACCCAATCGAAAGACCGTCGCCAGAAAGAAGCGGCTTGCTGAGTCCATTCAGGCACTGACTGACTTGGAGTTCGGACCGAAGCAACGCAACGAAACAGCGGCTTACACTTTGCTCGCTCTCTTGGAACTTCAACCGGATGTTCCGTGGAGCAAAGCTCAGGCTCCACTTTGCGGAATCACTCCGATCATTGATTTCATTGCAACGAGCTATGGCGTTCGTTACGCACCGAACACTCGTGAAACCATACGCGACGATGCAGTGAAGTTTTTCGTCGAAGAAGGGTTGCTACTTCGAAACCCAGATAACCCCCATCGTCCGACAAACAGCGGCAAGACTGTCTATCAGATCGAATCGACTGCTCTCGATTTACTCCGGAAGATCGGAAGTCCCGACTGGAAACAGAGCTTGATGCAATACCTTGCCAGTCGAGAAAATCTCAAGCATGAGATTTCCAGGAAACGTGATTTGGCCCGTGTTCCCGTGACTTTGCCCGATGGCTCCCAAGTTGCACTTTCACCGGGCGGTCAGAACCCTCTCATCAAAGCGGTCATTGAACTTTTCTGCCCAGCTTTCGCTCCAGGTGGAGCTGTCCTCTACATCGGAGATACGGAGAACAAGTTCGTCCACCTCGAAACCGCTGGCTTGGCTGAGTTGGGTGTTGAATTGGATTCAGCAGCCAAGATTCCCGATGTGATCGTTCACTACACGGCCAAGAATTGGCTTCTGCTCATCGAAGCTGTCACCAGTGCCGGACCAGTGGATGGTAAGCGTCGTAAAGAACTCAAAGAGTTGTTCACGGGATGCAAGGCCGGACTTGTGTTTGTGACTGCCTTCGAAAGCCGTCGCACGATGCAGTCTTTCATTTCTCATATTGCCTGGGAATCCGAGGTCTGGATTGCTGAAGATCCAGATCACATGATCCACTTCAACGGGGAGAGGTTCCTCGGGCCGTATCCGGATGTGATGCCTAAGACAAAATGATCGACATGTATCAAATGGGCGTCGCTATTCGACCCCGACTCGCGCATCCTGCAGCACAACCTGTACGGTGTCGACCTGAATGCCGAGGCGATCGAGATTTGTCGACTGAGCCTGTGGATCAAGACCGCCGCGCGGGGCAAACAGCTGACCAGCCTGGACCACACGATTCGCGTGGGAAACAGCGTGGTCAGCGACCCGCCCGTTCACCCGCGAGCGTTCGACTGGCAGGCCGCGTTCCCGGAAGTCTTCGCCAGCGGCGGGTTCGATGTGGTGGTTGGGAACCCGCCGTATGTGCGGCAAGAGTGGCTCGGGCCGATCAAGCCGTATCTGCAAGCGAACTACCGGTCGTTCCACGGCATGGCCGACCTGTATGTCTACTTCTACGAACTCGGCTGCAACGTGCTGCGTCCGGGTGGGCGGATGTCGTATGTGGTGACGAACAAGTGGATGAAGGCGGGGTACGGGGAGCCGCTGCGGCGGTTCTTCGCGGAATCGGCATGGACCGAATCGGTCGTCGACTTCGGACACGCGAAGCAAATCTTCGAAGACGCGGATGTGTTCCCCTCGATCATCGTGGTACGCAAACCAAATGCGGAACCGAAGCCACAAACCGTTCGCATCTGTGCGATCCCCCGTGAGACACTGCGGGTGGATGACCTCAGTCAGCAGATTGCCGATGAGGGGTTTGATGTTGAGGCGATCACTCTTGGCTCGGGAACATGGGAACTCGAACCACTTGGAGTGAATGACCTATTGAAGGGAATTCGTAAACGCGGTGTTGCCTTGACTCAGTACCTCGGACAGAAACCAATTTATGGAATAAAGACGGGCTGCAATGCGGCGTTCTTGATCGACACTGCCGTGCGAAACGCACTGATCGCAGCTGACCCAAAATGTGAAGAAATCATCAGTCCTTATCTTCGAGGGCAGGACGTAGATCGCTGGGAGTCTGCTTGGGCTGGCTTATGGATGATCTTTTCGCGGAAAGGGATCGACATCAATGCCTATCCATCCGTGAAACAACACTTGCTGAAGTATCAGGAACAACTTGAGCCTAAACCAAAAAGCTGGCTCGGAGAATGGAAAGGTCGTGCTGAAGGGAATCATGCTTGGTTTGAGCTTCAGACTCCTGTTGAGAATTGGAAGGAGTTCGCCAAGCCGAAGATTGTCTATCAGGAGATTCAATTTCATCCTTGCTTCGCCTTCGACACGTCTGGAATTTTGGCAAACAACAAGGTTTTCTTCATCCCAACGGATGACCTGTATCTCCTTAGCGTTTTGAATTCGCCGCTGATGTGGTGGCACAACTGGCGTTATTTGCCTCACATGAAAGATGAAGCGTTATCGCCATCCGGATACCTGATGGAGGCTCTGCCAATTGCTGAGCCAACGGCAAAAATCCGCAAGAACGTGGAGTCACGAGCCTCACAGCTGATCGAGATCACTCGACAGCAACGCGACACAAGCCGCACGCTGCTCGACTGGTTCCAGGTCGAATACGGGATCGAGAAGCCGAGTCAGAAGTTGCAGAATCTAATCGCTCTCGATTCAAACGCACTCGTGGCGGAGATCAAGAAGCTGCGGGGAAAGGGGAACCCGCTGAGTGTGGCGGCGCTGAAAGCCTTGCGGGACGAAGACGCCCGCACGCTGACCCCGGCCCGGTTGCTGGCCGCTGAGGCGTTGACGCTCGAACACGAACTGAGCGACCTCGTGAATGCCGCCTATGGCCTCACCCCCGCCGAGATCGCACTGATGTGGGACACCGCCCCGCCCCGCATGCCGATTGCGAGACCGCAGTGAACGGCACGGTGGGCGAACGCGAATTGGCACGCGGAGGACTCGACAGACTCACGTCTGCCGCTCGCTAGGATCAACACCCGCGTGTACAAGCTCTTAAACTCACGCCGACGGAGATCGCGTTGCTGGAACGCGAGGTCGAGCATTGAAGCCCTCTTCACCGCGAGAGCGGTGGCAGCAGGTAGCCGTGGGTGAAACCCACGGATAAAAGCGCCCCCGAGAGACCAGCCGCGAGAGCGGCGACAGCACCTCTGTCGCCGCTCTCGCGGCTTGATCCAGAACGGGGATCTGGGTCCGTGGGCTGTCGCCCACGGCTATCTGCTGTCGCCGCTTTCGCGGCTGGGGATGCAGCGGTGCTGGAATCTGATCACACTCGATTCGGACGCACTCGTGGCGGAGATCAAGAAGCTGCGGGGGAAAGCGAACCCTTTGAGTGCGGCGGCACTGAAAGCGTTGCGGGACGAAGACGCCCGCACGCTGGCCCCGGCTCGGCTGTTGGCGACTGAGGCTTTGACGCTAGAACACGAACTGAGCGACCTCGTGAACGCCGCCTATGGGTTGACGCCCGCCGAGATCGAACTGATGTGGGACACGGCTCCGCCTCGCATGCCGATCGGTCGACCGCCGACGGCTCGGTAAGCATCGAGCCGGAAGCTTCAGCGCCCGGAGAATACGTCGTGCTCAAGAACTCCGGGCGCTGACGCTTCCGGCTCGGACTTTGTCGCCTTTTGCTCCGCAAAAGAGCGTCCTTTTTCGGAGAAAAAGGCGACAATCGCCGCTCGCCGACATCAACGGCCGCGTGTGCAAGCTGATTCTTCTCGACAATTCGACTGAACCAATTGTCGCGTTGCTGAGGCGAGAGTAGACTGGATTCTGACCAGACAACAAAACTACGGCTCAAACGTGGAGTGCCACAATCATGGTTCAACTGACCACTGAGCAGCGTGAAGCCATCACACACGGGGCACCGGTGGCAGTCAGCGATGGCGAGCGGTTGTACAATCTGATTACGCAGGAGCAGTACGATCAGTGGCGAGCATTTCTGACTGCGGAAGAAGTTGATCCTTCTTTTTTCGAGTTCGACACTGCCGATGAAACTTCTCACGCACACACATGACCGTGGGAATGGACAACTCATAGCCAGACTTTGTACGTCGAACAGAGAGCTGTCGGGTTGTTTTCTCAGATCGCGTTGTGAGGTGTGGGATGAAGCCAGCGTGTTTGACGGTACTCTTCTTGCTCATGCTGGTCCGTCTGACGATCAGTGATGATCGGCCCACGCCCGACCAATTCCGGCGAGGTGCGGCGATCCATGTGGAGGCGAAGCGCCACGTCTGGACACTGAATAACCAACCGACGGCGTTGGCTGTCTCACCCACGGCACGGGAGGTCACGATCTGTACGGGGATCGGGACTTCCGAGCTGCGCGACGCGTTTCACGGCGGTCTGCTGTCGTCGCAAACGGGGGGCGTGCGGTTTCCACTGGGGGCAACCTATACGCCCGATGGGATGCGGAAACTGATCTACGGCGGCGGGCTGGGCATGTCGCTCTGGCAACCTTCAGGGGCTGCCGAGTTGATCCCTGCGCCGGGCCAACTCGTTCGGGCTGCTGCGTTCAGTGCCGATGGGAAGTTTCTCGCGGCGGCTCCCGAGGGTGGTGACATCGTCGTGATGGATGTTCAGACTCAGCAGGAACACCGTCGACTCGCGACGAAACTCGGGAGGACGAATAGTCTCTGGTGGTCTCGCGATGGAAAGCGACTAATCTGCGCGGGGAGCGTGGTCACCACGATGCCTCGTGCCGATGAGGTGTGCGCGGAGGTATTTGAGGTCGACTCCCGTACGCTGGTGGCGAGCGTGCCCGCGCACGAACGTTCGGGAGGAGGTCGAGCCGCCTGGGAATTGCAGGACGGCAGGCTGCTCGCTGTACATGACACCGACGCAGTGTTCCTGTGGGATGTGAAGCAGAAGCAACACCTCCGTCCGCTGCTGCCTGGCCTGAGCGTTGATCGGGTGTGCGTGTCCGATGATGGAGAGCGAGCGGCTGTGGCCGCCGACCGAACTGTGTTTTGGATCAATGCCACGACCGGACAGAGTCTCGTGGAATTCATCAATCAGCCATCAGTCCAACAGCTCGCGTTTTCTGCGAACGAAGAAGTGATCGTGTGCGGCAACGCCATCGACCGGGTCACCGTTTTGGAGATCCCCGAAAGTGTGCGGCGGCGAGAAGCTCGCGATGCGAGCCCTTATCGCATGTTGAGTCCCGACCAGAAGCCCCGCGAAATCGCGTGTTGCCCGCTCGTCGGACACACCCGAAACGTGACCGCCGTACGCTTCTCTCCCGATGGCGAGACACTCTACAGCAGTGGAGCCGACCAACGGATTCTGGCTTGGCGGATCGCTGATAGCTCTGTCCAGTGGACTCTGCCCCCGGAGAAAGGCGGCTTGGCAGCCAACGATCTGGCGGTCTCTCCGGATGGCAGTCGGCTGGCGGTGGCGAGCGGATTCAAGCCAGGGACCATCCGACTACGGATGCTGGATGCCGCCAACGGCCAGCCCGTGCGTGAGTTCGACGGAACGGAATCTCCAATCCGAGCCCTACGTTTCTCAAAGGATAGTCGGCACCTGATCGTGGCGGGAGGTCAGAGAAGTGTCAGCGTCTGGGATGTCGATGCGGGGGCATTGCTCGACAAGATTGGCCCTGCAATATGGTCTCGTCCTGCTAGCGACCCGGTCGATTTGAAGGGCGAGCAGCTGGAGATTTGGGAATCGACCTTCAACCAGCAGTTGCGTTCGCTGTCGGGCTACGGAAACGCCATGGCAATTTCTCCGAACGGGGAGCGTATCGCCATCCCCGGACCGGCGGGTATCGAAATTCGCACTCCGAAGAATGAATCGAGAATGCAAGTACTGGCCCTGCCCGACAAGGGCCAGCTCCTGGCGCTGAGCTTCTCGTTCGATGGCCGTCACCTGGCAGCAGCGGGATACACCGGCAAGGTGTATGTCTGGGATCTCGAAAATCCAGGCGAACCCATCCAACTGATTGGACATCGCTCGAAGCTCAGTTGCCTGTCTTGGCATCCGCTCAAATACTTCCTGGCAACGGGTGGGTATGACACCGATATATTGATCTGGACGTTACCCGAAGAAGCGAAGCCGTGAGCCACGAACAGGTGCGTTATGGTCAGTTAACAGGGAGTGATTCGATGTCGACACGATTTCTGATACTTTGCGTCGCGGCAATCGTCGTCTACGGACTGCTAGCTTCGGTGGGACATTCGGATGATCCGAATGTCGCCCCGGCTCAGGCAGCCTCGAAGACGGACGCTCCACCGCCAGTCTCACATAACGATGCCTCGTTGGACTGGGAAGATCGTGACACCTGCACCATCTATCGGGACATCAATTACTTTGTGCTGTCTGGAAACTCGCTGACCGTGCCCAAGGAGCAGGGAGTGCTGAAGAATGACATCAATTGGCGAGAGGAACCGCCCTGGGAGACACTGATAACCAGCTTGATGTCCGGCCCGAACACGATGCCTCAGTACGGTTTCTCCACTCTCTACGCGGACGGGAGTTTCATCTATACACCATACCAATGGGTCTTCGATGACCCCGGTTTTGAGGGACTCCAGGACTCCTTTCCCTAAACGATCTGAAGTTCGGAGCCGTCGTG
>JANOKO010001174.1:0-2110 GCA_031419335.1 Planctomycetota bacterium | reverse complement strand
GCTGCAAGCCGACGCGGAACGCATGGACTCGGCCACCTACTGGAACCACTGGGTCACTCAGGTCTCGAACCTGCTGTCTCGCCGGGGACTTTCCAAGGCGGCGATTGTCAGCAGTACGTTGTACAGACTGGCGCAGGATCTGGGCAGTCGACAGCAGGTGCAACGAGGTGAGGCGCGAGTCGCCGACTACCGCGATGAACTGGAGGGGATTGTCCTCGGCCAGTTCAAGACACGTCGCGCTTTTTGTGAGGCGACCGGGTTGTCCGAGGACATGTTGAGCCATGTCCTCGCACGGCGGAAGCACTTGGCAATTGACACGCTGACCGAGGCGCTGGGGCGCGTGGGCTATCGTCTGACGATTGTACCGCTGTCCAAATAGAGAGAGTCGGGTTGCGATCTCCACGTCCCGGACAATCCCATCGCATCGGTTGCGGCTCATCGAACGGACTCCCATTTATCGGCCTGTGGAATCTTTCGACCGACCCCTGGATGATCGGAATCTGGATGCGGATCAGCCCTCCGTTTGCAGTTGCGGTTCTCGGTGGAGCACTGTGCGGCGTGGCCCCCTCACCCCAACCCTCTCACCCACAACACGCACACCGTGAAAGCCACATCGATCACGGGGGAGAGGGGGGCGGAATCGTGTTGGCCACATTGTAAACATGGTCCCTACGAAATCCTTCAGGGTTAGGCGGCTCTGGGACACGTTTCCAGGGTGCGATCCTGCGTCGCGACCCTGGGCTGTGATGTGCAACCCCTTCGGAGTACAGAGGACTTTCAGGCATTCGAATCATTACGCGGCTGCGCTGATTTCAGACGTGAGTCGTATGGGTGTCGAGCAGTATGCGTATCGCCCCTCCAACCCCCGGAGGATGCCGTTGGGGATTGGAGCTTCGAAGTCTAGTGGGACGGTAAACGCACCGGCAGCGAGTCCGATAGGACGGCCCATTGAACGCGAGGGCGACACGGGTGTGAACTCCGCCACTGGGTGGTCGTCGCGGGTCAATACGAACGACTCCCCAGCCTCGGCACTACGGATGAGCCCGAGCGGATCACGCTGGAAGTCTTGCAGGCTACCAGTACTCCTGGCTGGTTATCACCCGTTTTCGTCGGCTCACAAAGCTCCGGCTAAGGAACTCCTCTCCACGATGCTCTGCTTCTGTACTCATGCCCACTTCATCGAACTTCGGTCAGTACAGGGCGTGGCCGACTTGATGAGACTCATTTTCGCAGGCCCTTCTCACGGAGCAGCGTTTCGACCCATGCGGTGTCCTCGGGCGAGAACGGCGGCTCGGGATCGAGTTGGTAGTTGAGCTTGGCGTACCTGCCCCGGTCATAGACATGGTCGATGATCTGCTGAATGTTCAATGAGACATCGCGATCTGTGGGGCGAAGTGGGATCGAAATCACGGGCAGCGGTTCTTGCAGCGAGGCCCCGAAGACTTTGGTGAGGGTGCGGCTGCGCACACTCATCATGTAGGTGCGACGTTTCGCGGGGGGGATGAACTCCAGGGGGGCGGCCAGCACATGTTGGCCGCCACGCAGCAGGTCGATTTCGACGAGGTTCACGCCAGCCCGCAGATAGTCCCGCTGTTTACGGCGGTAGTCCTCGCGTCCGGTCTGGGTCAGCTTGTTCGTGGGGCTAAGTACCTCAATGACGGTCACGACCCGTTCGCTCGAGGAGAGATCCAGAATCTGCACATGCCTCGCGGTGTGCGGGACTTCCTCCAACACCAGCAGCGGTTCCGCGATGGCAACAGACTCCGTGGAATATCCCAGCTCTGTGCCCTCAAAGTCCTCAATGATGCTGACATCGGGGGAGATTCTTCGCGACACTTCGTCCTCGTCGACGGAGACCGACTCTTCGACACGGGCCACGAGATGGGGAGGAAGCTGGTCCTGAATCTGGTCGCAGAGATAGGTCATCATTCTGGTATGCACATCGCGCCAGTGGGCTTCCAGATACGGGTCCATACCGGGAAATGGGCTGCTCATGAAAACCCCTCGAGTCTCTCGCGGACGCACGCAAGCAGTTGGCGTTCAACGGCTCACGGCGAGTCTCGCGATGATTATATCAACCCCCAAGCCACGCGCGACAACCCTGCCGCCG
>JANOKO010001173.1:0-2137 GCA_031419335.1 Planctomycetota bacterium | reverse complement strand
GTCTACCTTCTGCCCGAGGTGCGGAAAGAGATCGCTGACATACTTGCCGCACTCGCCGTACTGCTTGAACTTCCAGCGCGGCTCAACAATGCGGCCCCCGGTCTTGTGGCCTCCGCGCCCGAAGGTCTTGACCTCCACGGTCTGGTTGTCGCGGCCATACATCTCCGGCTTGTAGTCAAACGTGTCGACCTGGCTCGGGCCACCGTACATGTACAGGAAGATGCACGCCGTCGCGTCGGGGTCGTGGTGCGGCGGCTTCGGAGCCAGCGGGTTCTTGTATGCGGCCAGCCCTTCGGCGCTGGCACTCCCCGAGAGCAGCTCCTGTCCCAGCATCGAAGCCAGCGCCACAGCCGGAAATCCACACCCGGATTCCCAGAGCATCTCACGGCGAGTGCGACCGCAGAAGTTTTTGGCAGACATGGCGACTCCTTGGAAGTGTTGCGAAAGGGTTTCCCGAAGGAGTCCTTGCAATTTGAGGGTATCAGCCTGAGCCAAGCCGAGCAAGGCCCTTGGAAGGCATGGCACGGCACTACTGTGTTTGACGCTGGGTGAGCTGTCCGCCATCAGTGTTCAGCTTTCAGACAAACCGAGGCAGCCCAGATTGAAACAGTGCGTTGCTGTGCTCTCGAAGTAATTGCCCTCGATTTGTTCGCCCCATTTGAAAGACTGACCAGTTGGGGTTTCAGCGAACCGCCGAAGCTCGGGAGTCTGGGCGGTTTCGACATTTCGGGGATGGGAAAGTTCCTCCAGTTAGAGGGCCGGGCAAGTCCAGTTGATTGACGCCCCATCCCGGGACGGGTAGCTTTGGGGAACTTCCCCGCTGAACGGCCCTCACTCCCTCGCAGAAACTCCCGGATGTACAGTTGGTGCGGAAAACTTGTCAGTCGGTGGCCACTGGGAACCGTGCTGGCCTGGGTTGTCGTCTTGATTCTTGTGGTCCAGACTGCGCCTCCTAGCAGCGAGGTGGCCAAGGACGGAGAGTTTGATTTCCTCCCGTACGACAGCCCGAGCCGCGCTGCGGAACGAGCGTTTCGAGAAGCGTTTCCGGGTACGGCTTCCGAATCCGATCCAGGTACGGGCACCCCCACTTCAGTTGGTAACACACCAGGGGAGGGGAGCGAGCCGAGTTCTACTGACTCTACGGGCAAGGACCAAAAAGCCCAGATGGACCCGCTGGGGTCTAGCATTGTCATCGTTCTTCAGCGAGAAGACCTGAGAGAGGGGTTGACCGCCAAGGACCGGGAATTCGTGACGAATTTCCTCGAACCCGGACTGCGTGAAATCCAGTCTCTCACTCCGGAAGGATATTTTCCGACAGAATTGCCCAAAAGTCCGATTCCGGTACAAGATCAAATCATCCGAGGGGTCTGGACGTTCAACGACAAGCGAATTGGTCCTCTCTTAGAGAGTCGGGACGGGCACTCGACGCTGGTTCTGCTGGAGTTGAGAAAAGAGTTCCTGAACCGTGGGAATAAGCTTGTTTTGAGCCGGGTCGAGGAGTTGCTGGCCTCGAAGCAGGGACAAACGGCCTTGCCTGCCGGATTGGATGTCGCGATCAGTGGCTCAGCGACCGTGGGCAGAGACATGCTGGTCGCCGAAGCCGAAAGCGCTGAGCAAACGGACCTGTACACCAAAGTGCTGGTCATCGTGCTCTTGTTGTTAATCTATCGTGCTCCTTTGATGGTGCTGATTCCCCTGGTCACGGTTGCAGTCTCCGTCCACGTGGCGCTGCGCTTATTGCGTATCCTGGCCGAGTGGAAAATCATTGGCTTGTTTACCGGACTGGATGTCTACATTACGGTGGTCGTGTACGGAGCGGGTGTCGACTTCTGTCTGTTTTTGATTGCTCGATACAAGGAGGAACTCGACCACGGAGCCTCGTTCCGCGATGCGACGATGCTCGCCGTTAAGCATGTGGGGGCAGCTTTGGCGACGAGTGCGGGAACCAGCATTGTCGGGATTGCGATGCTGACGCTGACCGAGTTTGGGAAATTCAGGCAAGCGGGGGTGGCGATTTCCTTCGGTCTGTTTGTGGCGCTGATCTGCTCCATGACACTGACTCCAGCCATGATGTTCCTGTTTGGGAGATGGACATTTTGGCCCGATGTGCGACGAGAGAGAATCTCTGCGTCTGAAG
>JANOKO010001172.1:0-1431 GCA_031419335.1 Planctomycetota bacterium | reverse complement strand
GCTACCTTCCATTCCGTAGCCCGAAGCGTCGGCGGGGGGCGAGCGCTGCGTGTACGCACGTAGCAGAGACTCTCGCCGGGGAGGCGTCCATGTCCATGAATCTCTGGTTCGTCATCTTCACGTGTCTGTCCACGCTGATTGCGACCAGCGTTTGTCCGGCAGGGGACAAGCCGCAGTCCTTCCAAGAGCGCTGGCAGTTGCAGTTCTTCCCCGAGGAGATGCCCGATCAGCGTTTGCAACTTAACGGGACTGCTTGGCTCAAGACTGGTGACATGAACATTCTCGGGGCGTCGACCGATCTGGTCATCCGGTTTCCGACTGGGGCGCGCCGTGGAACGGAACTCTTTCCGTTCCCTTCTGCCGGGCGACGACCAGAAAACGGAATGAATTCCATTTTACAACCGGTCGAGTTCTCCAGCATTTCCTATCCGGGATTCGGCAACGAACCGATCACCGAGAGGACCGAAAAATATCGCCAGTCGTTGATCGCAGGCCCCTGCCTGGAATATGGCGGACAGGTCCACACGTTCCATGTAGTCCAGGACAAGCAGTTCCTGTTCCACGTGGTGGTTCCGGTGAATCCTCTCCAGTGGTACACCGTCCGCGTGATCCACACGGACCCCGAGCTAGCGGGTCGTCCCAAACCTCAGCGCCTCTTCCGGGTCACGGAGTTCCTGTTCGAGTTCGGTGCAGACCCGTTGAAGGTCGACAAGGGGCCACTGACCATCCATTATCACGCGCACGACTCCCGCGCCGAGACCACCACGATCCAGCATTTCCACCGCACGTTCCATAAGGAACACGATCGCAAAGACCCTCCGGCAGTTCGCCGCATTTCCACCGATTTCGCCGGGGCACTGTTGTTTGTTCCGGAACACCGGTACGCCCTGATCGATGAGGGTCATTACGACGCGTTCGGGGATGAGACATTCCTGCCGCTGACCAAAAACGTCGAAGAGTAAGGCGGGCGGGAATGCTCCGCATCGAAGACTTCGCGTCGCAGCTCAACGGGGACTCCGGGTGCCAGCCCTGAGCGGCGTCGGCAAGCCATTCACGGACTCCCGTCTCACACCCCCACGGGCATCGCCCAGTGATCGCGGTACTGCCGGTGAGTCAAGGCATCCGCCTCGGCGTCGTCTTGGATTCGCCCCTTCGCCGGATCGACATTCAGCACCCGCCCCACCCGTGCGGCGATGTTCCCCAGATGCACAATCCCCGCTGCGGTCGTCCCGGCTGTGATGTCCGCATGGGTCGGAGTCTCCTGGCGAATCGCGTCAAAGAAGTTCTGGTGATGCGCAGACAGATCGCCGCTGCCTGAACCCTCTGCCAGTAACTTGTTCCTTGGCCCATACCGCTTCCAACCGACTGAGTGCCCCATAATCAGCACCACCTCTGTCCCGTAGAACGCCGCCCCGTTATCGTAACCCTCCT
>JANOKO010001171.1:0-1095 GCA_031419335.1 Planctomycetota bacterium | reverse complement strand
AAAGATCCATGCTGTGACTCAAGAACAACCAAACCACCAGACGGATCGTACTCCTCTTAAAGAAGATACAACGATTCATATTCCAGTCGTCAATTCCGATGTGTTACTTTCCGGCTCCTCGGAGATCCTGATTCGTCACGGGTGCGAGGTCTACCGCCTACGAGTCACTCGTGCTGGGAAGTTGATTCTGACGAAGTAGATCAGGCAGCGGTGATACGTTTCCAAGGGATCGACTCGCCCAGAGGTCGACTTATCTGAGGGAGTTGAAGGCTGCTCACTTATCGGATTGGCATGGGGAGTGAATTGCAGCGGAGAATTGTTACTATTTCACGATGTTTGAGGCTCATACCCGTCGGGTGTGGAACGCTCAGGCTGGTGATTCTGGATTTTGGGATCAGGTGCTCAATGCTTCTGAAGAAGTTGGCCGGCGTGGCCTTGGTCGGTGTGATGTTCATGTTCGCCGGGTGTGCGACGAACGATGTCGCCCAAGCAGAGGGCGAGAAGTCCGAAGTGGCACCAGAAAAGGAAGTGGTGAAAGACGTGGCAGGCGATTCAAACGACGTGGCGTTCCCGAGTCTCCCCAAGGGAGCTGGCAAGATCGACGAGAAAGCCGTCAAAGCTTTCACGACGACTGAGTCCGGTCTGAAGTACCGAATTCTCCGCGAAGGAGCCGGAGCCAAGCCGACCGCTCGGCAAACTGTCGAAGTCAATTACCACGGCTGGCTCGACAACGAGAAGGTCTTCGACAGCTCCTACAAGCGGGGCAAGTCGATTTCGTTCGGTCTGAACCAAGTCATCGCGGGTTGGACCGAGGGAATGCAACTCGTCGGCAAGGGCGGGATGATTGAACTCGAAATCCCAGCCAAGCTGGGCTATGGCGCACGGGGGGCCGGTGCCGACGTGCCGCCGAACGCGACGCTGCACTTCCTGGTCGAGTTGATCGACGTCAAGTAGTGAGTCGGTGAAATCGTGAAGCAGCGTCCGATGATTTTCGGACGCTGTTTCGTTTTGCATTCGACGATGGCGAGACCGCGCTCCGCTCCACAAAAGCCTTCGCGCCGCGGCGAAACGGCTTACTGCGTCACCGATTCCACG
>JANOKO010001170.1:0-4380 GCA_031419335.1 Planctomycetota bacterium | reverse complement strand
CGAGCAGCGGCTGCGGCGCGATGCGAGACTGTCTGTCGATCAGGAGATGCCGACGGCGGAACTGGACCAAGGACTTTCTCCGCATCACTGGATCCACGAAGAGGGCGATATCACGTTTGTCGAGATTCAGGGATCTACGAGTGGCGCTGCCTGGGGGGCGGGTTCTTACACGGATGATTCCGATCTCTGTGCCGCAGCCATCCATAGCGGCCATCTCCAGCCCGGTGAGTTCAAGACGATCGCTCTTCGCTGGCGATCAGGAACAGCCCGCTACCTCGGAAGTACAGCCCACAACATTCAGACTGCGGATCGACAGCAGTATTGCGGAGGCTATCAGATCGTGGCCTCCGCCGTGCGGCTGAGCGAGTACAACAACGTGGTCGTCTACAAACCGGAGATCAAGACTGTCGATGTCCTCGTGACTGGGGACTCGACGGGAACTGCCACCGGCACTGATCTCTATGGCGTCAGTTCCGACCTGACCACCGTGGCGGTCCACCAAGGGCTGCTTAAACACGGCGAACGGGGCATTATCCACGTTGAGTTTCTCCCTCCGCAGGACAACTACACGCCCAGCACCCGGAATGGTGTCACGAGCGGAACCCTCGTGAACTGGCCCGGAACAATTCGAGTGAGCCGAGTGGATCTGACGGACACGCAGAATTGAAATGTCAGCCAATGAGCGGCAGGGTGCCACTCAACGCCGTTAACCCTTTTTCATCGCCAGCGTATCCTTGAGGGATTTGGCTTGCTGGACTTGCTGGGGGGAGGCTGGGACGATGTTTGGGGGGCCGGTGCGGGTGTGTTGTTTCTTGCGGGGGTAGTCGCGGCTCTGTTTGTTTTTGCGGACGTATTCGTCGACCAGGGCCTCGCGCAGTTGGCGGCACAGCGGGCGCGTGGTGGCGGCGGGGTGGAGGTAATCCCGCATCAGGCGGCGGAATGCGCGCAGCACTCCCGCCACGCTCAAACGTGTTAAAGGAATCTTCGCACGTTGCATCTCCACACACGCGAACAGGCCCATCGCCCACAGGCCCAGCAGCGACCATTCCAGCTCCAGTGCCGCATTTGCCGCGCTGGCACTCCGCAGTTTGCGACGCTGAAAGGTGTGCTTCAGATGTCGATAAAAGAGTTCGATCCCCCAGCGTTTCTTATAAATCTCAAAGACCTGGGCATCGCTGAGTTCCTTCGGGTCGCGAATGCTCGTGAGCAGGTAGATCGGGTGCCGGGATCCCTGCGCGACGACCAGTCGGAACACGAGAGGCGGTTGATGTTTCTTCGCGGACTTTTCGGGCCACAGGTAGACCAGTCCCTCTGACTCTTCCACGTATCCGAGCTTCTTTAATAACCGCACATTGGCCCCGACACGAAGGATCACCTGATGGCCCGCTTTTAAGTAGCTGTCAGCGAAGTCGTACCCGATAAAGCCCGCATCCGCCACGAGCATCGATTTCGGTGGCAGCCCGTCCCGCATCTCCAGCGCATGCTCGCGCTCGCTGCTGTCCGATGGCCCCCGTCGCCAGTCCCACGGCAAGCCGGTTCCCACGTGCAGCATCGTCGTCATCCAGATCTGCGGCACGTTCGCCTTCTTCGCGTGCGCAGCCTGTTTCGGCTGTTTCCGGCGGTCTCGCGGCTTCTTTCCCGAGCGATGGGGAGAAGGCGAGTAGGCCGCCTCGTGAGACTTCGTGCGCGGCAGTTCCCCGCGGCTGCCATCGACCCCAAAGACCACGTACCCGGCCACTGTCCAGGACTCTTTGAGCGACTCCTGCATCCGCCGACGGAATGCGGACTGTAATAATAACACGAGCACTGCCGTCCAGCGGACCAGGATCTTTATAAATGCCTGATAGGAGCTCGCCAGCGGCCCTGCGTCGGGCTCCCGGGGATGCAGATGCGCGACCAGCCGCCGCGCCGCAAAGAACCGCTCGCCCAACGTGCCTTCGTCACTCCAGGCCCACAGCAACGCCGCTGCTGCGAGCCAGCGCGATGTCCACGAACAGTCGTTCCGAAACTCGACCGACTTCCAGTCGACCCGGGACAGGATCCATTGCAGAGCCTGCCCCAGATATACAGAATTCAGCTGCGGCAAGTCCCCGCCGCGACCGCCGCCGCCCCCCACACCCTCTGACTGCCCCGCTTGCGGCCCTGCCGTCCGATTCCGGTCTTGATGCGACATCCCGATTCCTTTCGGGTGAGTGATGTGTGACACCTCAGTGTGAGAACCGAAGCGTCGCCACAAACCTCTGTCGCATCAAGACTTCTTTTCCGACCTCCAAAGGGTTAACGGCGTTGGGTGGCACCGGCGGTCGCTTTGGGCCGCCAGTGTTTGCGGCGATCGACCTGTCCAAAAGTCTCTCTTCATCTCATGAGACACCTCAATCGAAGCTATTCCGGCGGACTCGGCTCCGCCTTATCCTGGAACAGCACCCCGAACACCACCAGCAGCACAGCGGCCATCACAGCGGGGACCAGCCAGATGCCTTGCCAGTTATAGACCTCGCCGACCTTGTAGTGTTTGGCGACCACTCCCGAGAGCCAGGAGCCGACGAACATCCCGGCACCCAGCGTGACGATGGCGTGCAGCCCCTGGGCGGCACCGCGGATATCTTCCCCTGCCCGTTTGTCGACGTACATCCGCCCCATGACGAAGATGAAGTCGTAACACATTCCGTGCAACAAGATCCCAGTGAACAGCATCCACAGGGCTGATGGATTCTGGTGGAACAGTGCGAACAAGCCGAACCGCACTGTCCACGCTCCGATCCCCAGCATCAGGATCCCCTTCGCGCCAATTCGCGTCAGGAGCGCAGGCAGCAGCAGGATGAAGACCACGTCCGAGACCTGGCCCAGCGTCATCTTGGCGGCGGCGTTCTCGATCTTCATGTCCTTGAGAAATGATCCCGCCCATGTGAAGTAGAAGCTGAGTGGGATACAGATCAAGAACGAACAGACCATGAAGGTCGCGAACGACCGATCGCGCATCAGCTTCAGCGCGTCGAACCCGAGGAGGCTACCCAGCGTGGCGGGAGTTCCGGCGGCCTTGGGCGGAGTGTGCGGCAGGGTCAGGGAGTAAAGTCCCATGACAAACGCAGCCCCGGCAGAGAGTTGGAACATCCCGACATTGTCTTCGAAATTCATCCAACTCACCGTCAGCCCGGCCACGATCCAACCGACGCTGGCCATCATCATCACCATCGGGAACTCCTTGGCCGGGTTCTGGCAATGGTGCAGCGTCAACGAACTCGTGAGCCCGTGCCCCGCCATGTAACTGATCGTGTAGGCCAGCAGCATCGGGTAGAACTCGCCGAAGTTTTGCGACAGCGACACGCCGTACAGCAGGGCCGCTCCCAGCAGATGGAGAAAAGCCAGAATTCGCTGCGTGGCAAAGAATCGGTCCGCCACAATCCCCACCAGAAACGGCGACACCATCGCCCCCACAGCTGTGCTGCCATAAGCCAGCCCGGTCTGCCACTCCTCAAAATGGAGTGTGCCCGAGATGTATGTCCCCATCGTCACATACCAGGTTCCCCACACAAAGTAGTGCAAGAAAACCATGACCCACAGACGAACCAGAAGCAGAGGCGGCATGGATGTTCCACGTTCAGAGGGAAGGGACGCATCGATCGTATCGCATGCGTATGGGCAGCCGCCACTCGCTGGACTTCGGAGCTGTCACGTGTGTGTGCCACAAGATATTCGCTCACTACGGGGCGAGTGTGTTCGATCTCAGATCCCGGATAGTCTATCGTCGCTGTACGATCCGAAGACACCATCACGCGGAGAATCCCATGTCACAACGATCCGTTTCCCTGCTCATGGCTCTGTTGTGGCTCACGCTCACGAGTTCCGTGATGGCCACCGACAAGTGGCTCTATGTCTCCCGCAACTTGCAGATCGATGACAGTGTCGACCAACTCGACACGCTGATGCAGCGAGCGTCGGCGGCGGGGTACAACAAGCTGCTGCTGGCCGACTCGAAGTTCTCTCGGCTGGGGACGGTGATCGACCGGTACTTCGTGAATGTCAAGAAAGTACAAGCGTCGGCGAAGAGGCACCACATCGAGATCGTGCCGACGATCTTTTCGATCGGGTATTCGAACGATCTGTTGTTTCACAATCCGAACCTGGCCGAGGCACTCCCGGTGAGGGGGATGCCGCTCCGGATGGAGGCCGATGGGGACGCCATACTCCAGGTGGATAACCCGCCCCGACTGCCCGTCGGCGACGAGTCCCGCTCTCAAAGAGGTCAGTCAGCGCCTGCCGACCATTGCCAATCCGCAGCAGAAAGCCATCCTCCAGCAACAGATCGAAGACGCCCGCAAGACTTCCGACGAAGCTCGCGCGGACGCTAATCAATTCCTGAACGTGGCCCTGAGCCTGGCG
>JANOKO010001169.1:0-5096 GCA_031419335.1 Planctomycetota bacterium | reverse complement strand
GCCGATGATTACAAAAAAGTTGCAGACGATCATGCAGGTAGCCCGGTCGAGGTATGGTGCCGCCTGGAAGCAGCGCGTGAGTACATCCAGTCGGGTGTTCGTCTGTCGATGACCAACCGAATTGCCAGCGACGAGAGTCTGGAAAATGGCAAAGCCGAACTGGAGAAGCTGCTGAATTCCCCGACCACCTCTGATGAGGTTCGTGAGCAGGCCCTGTCGCAAATGGCGGTGTGCTTGGAGTCGCTGTGCGATGGCGATGTGAAGCCGGTCATTGAGGCGTACGAACAATTGCGGAGCAAATACCCGGATTCCCACTACTCGCCGTGGGCCAAGAATCGTCTGGAGGAGCTGAAGAAGCCTGCAACTGCGGAGTTCTATGCCTGGTTTCGAAAGGCAAAACCCGCTCCACCCGAGCGCCCCAAGCCACGTGATGTCAAACCGGGTGAACTGCCCGATGTCAAACTGTTCCCCGACGACACCGATCCGTTGCCACCGGGCACTTTGGGCACCACTCCATCGGCGCCCAAGACCGAGCCAGTGGAAGGATTACCAGAATCCCCGGCACCAGCCACCCCGACTCCAGAGACTCCGGCGGCGGAAGCAAAACCCGAGGCAGACAAGCCCGCCGACGCCCCACCCAAGGAAGCACCAGCTGAGCAGCCCGCTCCCGAGAAACCAGCGGAACCCGCTGCCCCAGCTCCGACAGAAACTCCGTTGGAATCCGCGGCAGATGCCCCTCAGCCGTGATGGGTATTGACACCGCATTCGAAGCGATTTTAGGGGGCAGGCAGCGACGCCTGCCCCCTGTTTTTGTGTGATCGATACTGGTCGCCCCACGCTAACTGGCTGTATTCACTCAAATGTGAAGTTCGACTTCAAGACCGGGATCAAATGCTGTAGGCATCCCGCCAGCACTTCGGCGGGCAGGCCGCTGGAATCGATCCGCTTAATGAGAGACTCTCCATAGTATTGGAGTACAGGCGTGGTTTCCCGCTCAAACGTCTCCAGACGCTTGCGGGTCACGGACTCGCTGGCGTCATCGGGGCGACCCTCCAGCACAGCGCGTCGGCGAATGCGGTCGACCATGACTTCTAAATCGACACACTCGAAATAGAGTACGAGTTTCACATCAATGTATCGCTCGATCAGACGGCACTGGTTGACCGTTCGTGGAATCCCGTCGAGTAGCAACAGATGCTCCTTCGGCTTGAACTTATCCGCGGCTCGGCGACCTTCGAGCCAGTTACGGAAGATCGATACCGTCAGTTCGTCCGGGACAAGTTCCCCCTTCTTACAGAACTCTTTGATCTGTTGAGCTTCCTCCATCTGAGGATCGAGCTTGCGGAAGATGACCCCGGTCGAGAGATGGAAGAACCCTGGGATACGGGTCAGGATTTCGCCCTGTGTTCCCTTACCCGCCCCGGGTGCCCCGAAGATCAATGCCGCAGGGTAACGATTGGGAGCTTTCGCCATCGGTCGGGCCTTGTGGGGAATTGGGAGTCTGACAAGTCCAGAGGGGAGTCGCGGGCAAGGCGTGCCCGCCGAGCCGGTCGCAAGGTAGCAGATGCCGCGATCCGCTGTCAGCGTTATGCGGGCCGTCATCGTGCAAGTTGTGAGTGTTCAGTGTTCCGGGGCGGTGGATTGAATGGATGTTTCGAGTTTTCGACTCTGTTTCGTGAAGCCCTCAATCCACCTTTCCCCGGTCTGGCTTCATCAACCTGTCCCAGTTACGCTTATAACGGTTGTAACGAACTTGGCGGTTGTGTCAGGTGATTTGGTTCCGTGGAGGGATTCCTGGATGACGGCGACAGTGTTGGAAACCCCGGTCTCAACGGCCCCTCTATTTGGCTTCTCCTCAGTGAAATCCAAGGGGCGGTTCCTGCTCGCGCGGTCGATCGGGTTGTGCTTTTTGGTGTGGCTCTATTCGCTTCAGGCCCAAGACAAGGACCAGGCCATCGAGCCCACACCTCCCGACGAAGTGGTGTTGCCGGTCCCCACCGCCAAGATCACCATCGCTCCGAACATCAAAGACTTCGGGGCCTTGGGAGACGGCGTTGCGGACGACACAGTGGCCATCCAGAGAGCAGTCGATGCGTCACTGAAACCGCTGGAGTTCCCGCCGGGGACGTACCGCATTACCAAGACGATCGAGATCCGCCTCGATAAGACGGGGCCAGTCTCGATCATCGGAAACGGACTCGCGCGACTGCAAATGGAGGCCGCTGGTCCGGCTTTGCGAATCATCGGAACTCACAACGGCACAGCTGACCCCAAGACCGTTCACACCGGGGTCTGGGAACGTCAGCGGACGCCGATGATCGACGGGATTGAATTCGTGGGCAAGCACGGGGACGCGGGCGGTATCGAACTCTCGGGCACGATGCAGGCCACGCTCAGCCGCCTCTCGATCCGCAATATGTTGCATGCCATCCGGCTGGTCACTCGCAATCGCAACGTGCAAATCAGCGAGTGCCACCTGTACGACAATCGCGGTATCGGCGTGTTCCTGGATGGCGTCAACCTGCACCAGATCAATATCGCCAACAGCCACATCAGCTACAACCGCCAGGGGGGGATCGTCTGCCGCGAGAGCGAGGTCCGCAACCTGCAAATCACCGGCTGTGACATTGAGGGGAACGTCGGCGATGGACCGTTGGCCGCCAATCTGCTGATCGACTGCCGACGCGGTTCCGTGCGCGAGGGTGCCATCACCGGGTGTACGCTGCAGCACGACCGCGAGCCACTGGGCTCGGCGAATATCCGGATGCTGGGGGCCTCGAAGGAGAACCCGCTGATGGTCGGGACGTTTGTGATCGGGGACAACGTCCTGAGCGATGTGAAGACGAACATCCACCTCAAAAATGCCCGAGGCGTGGTCATCGAAGGGAACACCCTGTGGGAGGGTTTTGAGCACAACATCCTGGCCGAGAACTGCTCGCACTTGGTCATCGGCCCGAACTTGTTCGACCGCAACCCGGACCAGAAGGAAGACACGAGCAAGAACGGAGTCGAGCTGAGGGAATGCAGCGACTGCACACTGACGGGCCTGCACATGAATGACGTGCATGCGAAGGACGCCGCGTTGCTGCTGGATCGCTGTGCGTGGTGCAACGTCACGAGTTGTCTGATCGTCGACTCCGGAGAGACGCTCGTGGAGTTTCTGAAGTGCGACAACTGCCGACTATCGGGGTGTTTGTTTCGTGCGCCCAAGGGATCGGTGTTGTCGAAGCGAGTGCTGGTGAATGGGGGAACGAATAATATGGTCAGCGATGACACGCGGTAGATACCGGGATTGATTCCGTTCTGTGCGGGATAGGCTTCCAGCCTGTCATATCGCCCGCGCGAACGACAGGCTGGAGGCCTATCCCACGTTCGGCAGCGATTCAATCTCCAGCACTACGGGCAGCCCCATTCCGCCGTTGATGTCGAGAGGGAGGATGCCGCCGGCAAAGACGATTTCCAGTAGATTGCGCTCAGTAATCGCTTTGGTGATCTCGTAGCGGAGCACCGGGATCTCGTCGCTCGCCAACGGGGGCAGAGCCGACAATGCCTGCCCGTTGAGGATGACCGTACTCGTTCGTTGGGTGGTCGTGATCGCCACACGAATCTGGTCGGTGGGAGTGATTCCCGTCGGAGTATGAAAGCGTCGGCGAAACCAGACCGCTCCCGCCATCACCGGCAACCGGTTCCAGTCGTCCGGCAGTCGGACCCGATTCCAGGTCCACGCCTGAGTCGAGAGGGGTGTCGGCACTGCCCACTCCCACGGACCTTGCAGGCGGATGCGGTGGACGGAAGGAGGACTGCGGTCGGTCATCGGGAGATTCGGGACGGGGGTATTCATCATCCAGGCGAGCGGGGCGGCGTCAGCCCCCGGGTACTCAGATTGTCGCCTTTCGCTCCGCGAAAGGACGTTCTTTCACGGAGCGAAAGACGACACTGGCACAGTAGCAACTCCCGCTCCATAGACCAACCGCGCGGTCCGGTTTACGATGACCCCTCGATCAGAAGTTTCCGCCGTCGTCTCACCAGATGGCGGCTGTTTGCATACACGGGGAGTCGATGATGCGTTTGTGGATTGCTGGATTGTCTTATCTGGGGGCCTTCGGGGCGTTGCTGGGAGCCCTCGGGATGAGCGAATTGTCCGCTGCGGATGACGTGGCGGATCGCTTCGAGAAAAAGGTCTTCACCGGAAAGGATGGCGGCAAACTCAACTACCGCTTCCTTGCGCCGAAGGAAGCGAAGGCGGGCGAGAAGTACCCACTGGTGATCTTCCTGCACGGGGCCGGGGAACGCGGCGATGACAACACCGCACAGTTGGTTCACGGGGTGAAACGATTGGCTCAGGACGATTTCCTGAAGCAGTATCCCTGCTACGTCATCGCTCCGCAGTGCCCGACCGGCCAGTTGTGGGCCTCGAAGCACTGGACCGACTCCAATCCGGCCTTGGCGAATGAACCCTCCGCCCCGACCAAGCTGTTGATGGAGTTGATGGACGGCATGGAACAGGACTCGCCGATCGATACCCAGCGCGAGTACGTCACCGGGCTCTCGATGGGCGGTTACGGCACCTGGGAAATGGCCCAGCGGCAGCCGAAACGTTTCGCGGCGATCGTGCCGATCTGCGGCGGCGCGGACAACAAGAACATGGCCGGGATCAAAGACCTGCCGATCTGGGTCTTCCACGGCGACAAGGACGGAGCCGTCCCGGTCGAACGCTCGCGCGACGCCGTCGCCGCCCTCAAACAAGTCGGTGCGAAGCCGATCTACACCGAGTACCCCGGCGTCGGCCACGACAGCTGGAACCCGGCGTATGCGGATTTGAAGCTGTATGAGTGGTTGTTTGCGCAGAAGAATGCGAAGCCGGTGAAGTAGGTTTGCGGTTGAATCGGAAGAGGAGATTCACCACAGCGACACGAAGACACGAAGGAAGAGGAGGGCATGAGTTTTGAACCGATTCCTCAAGCGGGTCAAGGGCCGAGCCCTCGTCGAGATCGACCTCGGCACCGGTCGTATGCACCAGATCCGCATCCAGTTCGGCAGCCGAGGCTGGCCCATCGTCGGCGACGACCAATACGGAGCCACCGCACCTTTTCCCG
>JANOKO010001168.1:0-4537 GCA_031419335.1 Planctomycetota bacterium | reverse complement strand
GGACAAAATTGGCACACAGAATGAGTCATGACCACGGCCTCTGAGGAGGGATGCGAGGACCGGTACATCAGAGCAGGACGCTCCGACGATCAGTGGTGGGACCGCGAAACTAAGCCATTCCCCTGGGAAGAGACAAGAGGAAATCAATAAAACTTCACTGATCGATTCACCGATCGGCAGGAATTGACACACAATCTTCAGAGGGGGCATACAAAAAACGCACGGCCTGTGAATTCTGGCCGTGCGTGGGAGTGGCTGTCACGAGAGCGTGTTACCGAGCTGCAATCGCTGGTTTGGCAGTGGGCTTTGGGACAGAAGTTTCGCGATTCATCAACCAGACCAGTGCGGGGCTGGCGATGTAGATCGAGCTATAGGTTCCGACCACGATCCCGATGGTGAGGCTGAACGCGAAGCCTCGCAGCCCCTCACCTCCGAAGAAGTACAGGATCGTCGAGGTGATGATCGTTGTCACCGATGTCAGCAACGTTCGCGACAGAGTCTGGTTCAGGCTCGTGTTCACCATCTCCCATGTGATTTTGGGGCTCTTGCCCCGCACTTCACGGATCCGGTCAAACACCACGATCGTGTCGTTCAGCGAGTACCCAATGATGGTCAGGAACGCGGCGATCATAGTCAGGTTGATCTTGAAGTCGACCAGAAACAGTGCCCGCCCGATCGCAGTCTGACTCAGGTAGGCTCCGACGGTCACGGCACCCAGTGTAAACGCCACGTCATGGAACACGGCAATCGTCGCGGCAAGGCCGAACGTCATCCCGTGGAACCGGAACCACAGGTAGGCCGTGATGGCCACCAGGGCGATGACGATGGCCAGCACAGCCGCCATCTGGGTGTCCCCGGCGACGGATGAAGAGAAAATCGTTGACTCTTCAAACAGCGGCTGACCGTGGAGTTTGGCCGTGAGAGCGGGCAAAACCAGGGCCGAGTCTTCCGCAGTGACCAAATTGGAGAGGCGGACGTTGAAAGAGGTGGCTGGAGTCCCCGGTGCTACGGAAGCGTCCGGATTGTGGGCTTCTACCAGATTATCAGTGTCCTGGTACTTTTGCCCCGCTCCCAAATCTCGCAGCACTTCACGGACCGTTTCCGCTAGGGCCGAGGGGCGCAGGGCCTGACCGACGTTCGCGGTAAACTGTTGTCCTCCTTCAAATGTCTTCTCTCGAGCCAGACCCGCTTCGTCGAGTTTTTCTGTGGTGGGCTGTATCACGCTAGCATCGCTCAGTTGCAGCGTCTGCTGGATCAGCTTGAAGGGGGATCCTTCGAACGCCGTCCGCATCTTTTCTCGCAGCTGGGCCTCGACTTTCTGGCCTCCCTCCTGCTTGGCGGTGGCCTCTTCATCATCGATCACAGTCCGCATACGGAACAGTTCCGCCCCGTTGGCTTGCAGTTGCTCCAGAGAGATGCCGTCGCCAAATGTCTTGGCCAACTGAGTACGTACCGCTTCGATATCGCTCTTCTCACTTCCGTCAAAGCGGAAGGTGATCATTGCTCCACCTCGGAAGTCGATGTCGAGGTTGTCTCGACCCCGGAACGCCACCACGAGCAGCCCCAACAGAATCACAATCTGGGACACGGCAATGAAGATCTTAGTTTTGCCGACAAAGTCAATGCTGGTCTGTTTGATGATGCTGAACATCTTGAGCGATTTGAGTTGGCCAGTCCGCTCCAGGAGTTCGAAGATCACACGGGCTACGTAGACGGTGGTGAACAGACTGATCACGATGCCGATGAACAGGGTCACGGCAAAGCCCTTCACTTGATCAGTGCCGACGTAGTACAACACGACTGCGGAAATCAGCGTCGTGGCATTGGAGTCGATAATGGTCCCGAGGGCCTTGTCGAAGCCATTTTTGATCGCCATGCGCATGCTCGCCCCCTTCGCCAGCTCTTCCCGCATGCGCTCGAAGATCAACACGTTGGAGTCGACCGCCATCGAGACGGACAGCACCACCCCCGCGATGCCGGGCAGAGTCAGCGTCGCATCAATCAGGGCCATCGCCGCCAGGAGCAAGAGCAGGTTGAAGGACAAGCACAGATCCGCAATCAGGCCCGCCTTCAAGTAGTAACACGCGGTGATCAGAAACACGGCCGCCATCGCAAACAATGTCGCCTTGAGTCCGGTGTCCCGAATGTCGACACCCAGCAGCGGCGAGATCGTGAAATCGTTGATCGGCTCCTTCGTGAGTGGCACAGACAGTGCCCCGGCGTTCAAAACGCTGATCAATTCGTTGATTTCTTCTTGGGAAAACTGACCGCTGATTTGCCCCCGTCCGTTAATCTGCTCATTGATGCGCGGCGCTGAGTGAATTTCATCGTTCAGCAGAATCGCCAACTGGGTGTGGAAACCGGTGTCACCCTCTTGAGGCCGGTGTGCTCCCGTCAGTTGCCCAAAGAGGGCTCCGCCGCGGCTGTTGAATGTGAAGCCCACATTGGGGGCACCATTGGTTCCGGTTTCTTCACGCGTGTCCACGAGATCTTTTCCGGTAATCCGGCGGTCTTCGCGAATCGCGCTCACCACCAAATATTCGGTAATCGGCTTGCCATCTCGTTCGAAGTGCCGAACTTTGACGGATTCACCATTGCCTGCATCCGCGTCACTCACGTTTTTATAGCCCGCTGTTCCATGAACCTTGCCGGGTTCACGCCATTTGGCAATCAATTTGTTACTGCGATAGATTTCGCGAACGCCGGTGCCCTTGGTCGCCTCGATCAGGTCGGCTTGGGTGATCAAGTCCTGGTGCTCACGGGTATTCGCTAACAAGCAGAATTCCAGATCTCCCAAGTTGGTGATCTGGTTCCGAATCTTCTGTGTGCGTTCGGCATCCGCACCGGGGACGATCACTTCGATGCGATCCGTGCCCACCAGTCGCACAGTCACTTCTTCCGTACCCGAAGGGTTGATCCGCTTGTTGATGGCAGCCACCATCTCCTGCATCGCTTTGGGGGTCACAATCTTACCGCTGGCTTGTGCGGCAACTTTGTCGACTTGGAACACGAGATTCGTGCCCCCGGCCAGGTCGATTCCGTAATGGAAGACATCCACGAGATTCCGCGGAGCATCCGGTTTTTTGGTATCCTTGGTCAGCTTGTGGACAGCAAAGGGGGCGATCCCGATGGCCAGTGCGAACAACACTGTCCCGATGCGGGTTCCCATGTCCCGGACCTTGAGAACCTTGGCCAGCCACTGCCCGATCACAAACGGCAGGATAATCAGGGCCACCAAGGACAACAGCACGATCCAGATGGGTGTACCACTCGATGTGGTCAGTGCGTCCTGGGCGGTTGTAGTCGCAGCTGCAGCGGCTTTAGCGGCTGCATCGGCTGCCTGAGCCAATGTTGGATTCGAAAACCAGTGGTTCATAGACACTCTGCTCCGCCTCCGATGTGGAGGGTTCGGTACACCCTGGGGCGTCACCGTGTGATGTCGTGAAGTTGTTCCAGAACACAATTGCGAGGCTGACGAGACATCCTCGATCGAACTCTTCGGGCTAGCTCTTCGCGGGGGCTGCTGGCGCTGGCACCGCCCGGATCGCACTCGCTTCAAACCGCACTCGCATGTTGTCATTGAGTTGCAGCGTGACCTCCGTGCCGTCCTCGGACAACGAGACAAACGTCCCTCGAATCCCGCCAATCGTCACCACGGGATCGTTCTTCTTCAGCCCCTTGAGTTTGTCCAACTGCTGCTGGGCTTGCTTCCTGGGGTTGTTCCCAAAGAACTGCATCGCAAACATGAACACCACGGCTGGCAGAATCCAAATGAGAATTCCACCCAGGCCCGGTGCTGACTGACTCGCAGCCTCCCCGGCGGGAGCCGCACTGGGAACTTCTTCCACGGCCAGCAGACCTGCTGAGAACCAATTGCCCATCAAACTGCACCCGTTCTAAGGTGTGACACGAAAACAACACCACACCCGGTCCGCTTCTTGCAAAGCGGGCCAGGCAGGAAGTCCTGGAATCTGGTGATTTTAGGGACGGCTGTCCCGTCCAGCAAGGCGGCCCCATCTCTCTCGATTTCCACAACTCGGCTCCCCGAATCTGGAGGTTCCGCCACGAACACGTTAGAAAGGGGGAATGGAACCACAGGTTGCAGCGGTTCCACCAAATCTGCAGTTCAACTCTCAGGAGCATCTGATGTTGCGTCACGTGTTGTTCGGGCTGGTGGCTACCAGTTGCCTGTGTGCGTTTGTGTCGGCGGAGGACAAAGCCCCTTCGCGGATGTTGTTCATCACCCAGAGCGTGGGGTTTAAGCACGGCTCGGTGTCTCGCAAGGAGGAACAACTCGCTCCCGCTGAAATCGCCATCAAGACTCTCGGGGAGACGACGAAGTTGTTCACCGCTGACCTCACGCAGGACGTGAAGTCAGACGTGACCAAGGCGAATCTGGCGAAGTATGACATCGTGGCCTTTTACACGACCGGGACGCTGCCGATCGTCGATGCGGACCGTGACTACCTGTTTGCCGAGTGGGCTAAGCAGAAGGGGCACGGGATCATGGGCTTTCATTCGGCGGGCGACACCTACC